>NZ_VSCO01000001.1:0-53709 GCF_047459465.1 Caldicoprobacter sp.
CGCTTCTCCCACCACATGGGGAGCAAGAAATAAGCCCTGATAAAACGGCGTATAAGAGGCAGCGTATGATCCCACTTCCCTACCCGTCCCCGGATAAGTTAAGCGGTATGATAGCTTCTCGATAGCTCTGCTGGTGCCCACCGCATATCCTCCCGTTGGTGCCAATCCGCCTCCCGGGTTCTTTATAAGGGAACCCACAGCTATGTCGGCACCCACATGGCACGGTTCCAGCTCCTCGGTAAACTCTCCGTAGCAGTTGTCAACAACCACAAATACGTCGCTTCTCTTGCTCTTTATATCCCGTAATGCCTTTTGAATTTGCTTCACTGATAGCGACGGCCTGAGACTGTATCCCCTTGAACGCTGTATCAACACCAGTTTGATCCTTGGGTCATCCAGCAGTGACAGCACAGTCGGTATATCGATATCCCCTTGAGGGGTCAAATCGACCTGCTTATAGCCCACTCCCCACTCGGCCAGAGAACCGTCAGAGGGGTCGTTGCCCATGCCAATGACCTGTTCCAGGGTATCATACGGCTTTCCAGTAATGGACAGGATGACATCGCCCGGCCTTGTGAGGGCAAACAGGCAATCGCTTATGACGTGAGTACCAGAAACCCAGTGGGGGCGTACCAAAGCATCCTCTCCTCCAAATACCGCTGCGTATAGCTTATCAAGCGTATCCCTTCCTTCATCCCCATATCCATATCCGGTAGAGGGATAAAAATGCCTCTGGCTAACCTGATACTGGCCCATAAACTTCAAAATCCTGGCTTGATGATACTCCCGCAGCTCATCAATTGGTTCAAACATCGCTTTTATGCCTTCATGAGCCTCTTGCACAAATTTGGCCACCTTTTGAGGTATGCCCATATCGTCGTACAGCTGTTGCATCCCTTTCAAGCTCAAAGCCACAGTTTCTCCCCCTTTAAAATACGAAACCCTTTGGCCCCGCTGCACCACAGCTTATAAAGCCAAAGGATTTCACCTCGAACTCCTAAACTATCAAAGCCCATTTGAACCATCAACTTTCGGCCTCAGAAGGATTAGATTTCTCCTTATTGGCGTTGTTAGCGTTATTATTGGTTGCGTTGTTATTATTGCCGCTCGTAAATATAACCTGACGGGCTGGGGTTACGGTAGAAACAGCATGCTTATATATCATCATCTGTTTGCCTTCGCTCTCAAACAGGATGATGAAATTGTCAAAACCCTTAATCAGCCCTTTGAGCTGAAATCCGTTGATCAAATGAATAGTAACAGGTATTCGTTCCTTGCGCAGCTGATTGAGATAAGCATCTTGCAAAAGAATCGTCACCTTGTTCGCCATATCGATTAACCACCCTTCAAAATAATTATGTAAAATTTTTATACCTTATTTTGTTAATATTATACACTATTTTTTAAGTGTTTAAAAGATGATTTTGGAAATTTATGTTCAATTTTTCCTTTATATAATCCAAGCACCACTTGACCAGGGCTTCGTGGGACTCAAACTGGTCTACATCTACCCATACGATATCCTTTTGTGCCCTGAACCATGTGAGCTGACGTTTAGCATATCGCCGTGTCTCCCGCTTCAATATGTCTATGGCTTCTTCCAGCGATACCCTGCCTTCAAGGTATTCCATCAACTCCTTATAACCTAAGCCCTGCATGGATATCATATCCCTTGTATAGCCCCTGTCCAGCATTCCCTTTACCTCATCTAGCAGCCCCTTTTTCATCATCTCATCCACTCGCTGATTAATCCTCTGGTACAGCTTGGCCCTGTCCATGGTAAGCCCTATCATGGCCACGTTATATTTATATTCCATTTTTTCCAGCCCCTGATCGTATTCCGACATGGGCTTGCCGGTCAGATGATATACTTCCAAGGCCCTGATCACCCTGCGAACATCGTTGGGATGAAGCCTTGCTGCCGTTTTAGGATCCACAGCCTGAAGCTTCCTGTGCAGGTATTCTTTCCCCATGATCTCAGCTTGGCGTTGAAGTTCCTTCCTGAACTCTGGATCATAGGAAGCATCGGTAAAATTCATAGGATACAGCAAAGATTTTATGTACAGCCCTGTGCCACCCACCACTATGGGGAGCTTGCCTCTGCGGTAAATATCATCAATGGCCTGGGTGGCCAACCTTTGATATTCAGCTACGCTAAATTCCTGCCCCGGATCTATGATATCTATCATGTGATGGGGTATTCCTTGCCGCTCTTCGACTGTAGGCTTGGCAGTTCCTATATCCATATACCTGTATATCTGCATGGAGTCGGCCGAGACGATTTCCCCGTTCAAAACCTTAGCAAGCTCGATAGATAGCTTGGTCTTCCCTACAGCTGTTGGCCCTACTATCACCACTAAAGGCCTTTTCTCCATTTCCCCCTTCCCCCCTACTGGATCCTCTTAAATTTTTTCTCCAGCTCGTACTTGGTAATAGCTACCACGATAGGCCTTCCATGGGGGCAGGTTAAAGGGATCTTTTGTTCCTGAATATCATTAAGTAGAGATAGGATCTCTCTATCCGATAGTGGATCACGAGCTTTTACAGCCTGCTTACATGCTATCCTCATTATGTCATGCGGTTTGAAGGCGACGTATAGATGTGCATCCCGCTCCCCCTTCCATTGATCCAAAACATTGTAAAACAGCTCTTTAATGTTCACCCCGCTTACTACAGCCGGTATACCTCTTACCGCCCATGCGTTTCCTCCAAAGGGTTCCAGTTCAAACCCCAGTGACTTAAAAACCTCCAAGGCATCCTGGAGCAGCATGTGCTCATAGTGGGAAAGCTGGATTATTACCGGTGGCAATAGCTGCTGTGTAGCCACATCGTGCTGAGCCATGTTTCTTTTTAGCTGCTCATATATCAGCCGTTCATGGGCGGCGTGTTGGTCTATAAAGAACACCCTATCCTGGCTTTCCACTATGACATAGGTCGAAAAGATTCTCCCAACAATCTTAAAATTTACCAACTCATTTATATTATGCTCATAAATTTTGCTATCTAAACCTTCATTTGCATATTTTTTCTCTTGCTGCTCAAAACGGTCATCATGCACATAGACATGCCTGACCTTCTCAGGCCTTGACAAAAACGACACCTGTTCTTGCTTAAATCTCAGATCTTTTGAGCTTCCATCAAGCCGGTCAAATTCATCATCGTCTCGGTTTTGAATTTCTTCGTTATCTTGTTCCCCATTATCCTGCTTTTCGTTATCTGAATAGTTTATCCCACGGATATCTCGATGGCTTATGTCTGGAATATACGGATGGGCATCCAGGATTTCCCTGACCCACTGGAATATGAGGCTGTACACCACTTCTTCCTGCCTGAACCTTATCTCGGTCTTGGCAGGGTGCACATTTACGTCAACCTGACTGGCTGGTACGCTTATATGTAGGACAGCCCAAGGGAAGTGATGCAATGGCAGATAGGAGCGATGAGCTTCCTCGAGGCTTTTTGACAGCAATGGGCTTTTTACGTAGCGTCCGTTGACAAAAAACGATTGATGATTACGGTTCATCCTGGCAAGGGATGGCTTGCCCAAGTAACCGTAGACGGATAGACCGCTCTTGTGATCGCTCCTCTCTATCTTGATAACCTGCTCTCTTATTTCCCTTCCATAGACAGATATTATGGCCGACAACAGGTCCCCATTTCCCGGGGAATGGTATACGGCCTTGCCGTTATTTATATAGCGAAAGGAAATCTCGGGATGGGCGAGTATGAGCTTGGCCACCAGATCGCTGATGTATGCCGCCTCCGTCTTGGGGGCCTTTAGGAATTTAAGCCGCGCCGGCGCATTGTAGAATATATTTTTAACCATTACCGTGGTACCCTCAGGGCATCCCACTTCCTGCACCGATATGATGTTGCCGCCGTGATTTATGACATGGGTACCCGACAAGGAATTGCGAGTCCGCGTGAATATCTCCACCTGGGAGACGGCAGCTATGCTGGCCAGCGCCTCCCCCCTAAAACCGAGAGAAGTGATCTCATAGAGGTCATCGCTAGATTTGATCTTGCTGGTGGCGTGGCGCTCAAAGCACATCCGAGCATCCTGCTGGTCCATCCCTTCTCCGTTATCGGTAACCCTGATAAAGGATATGCCGCCGTCCTTTATCTCCACGGTAATGGCAGAGCTACCCGCGTCTACAGAGTTCTCTACCAGTTCCTTTACCACCGAAGCCGGCCTTTCGACTACCTCGCCGGCCGCTATTTGGTTTATGGTAAATTCATCCAGTATATTGATCTTGGGCAAAGGATCCCCTCCTATTGCTGTTTAGCCTTTTGAACAAGGCGATACAGGATGTTCATGGCCTCAATGGGGGTAATGTTCAATACATCGATGGTCTTAAGCTCCTCCTCTATCTCCGATGGCCTAGGGATGAAAAATGAAAGCTGTTCTCCCATAGGCTTTTTCTCGGCTACATAAGAAGAAGTGGCAGCTGAAGTTTTCTTGGCGATGTCGGACTCTTCAAGCTGAGCCAATATGGCCTTGGCCCTTTCGATGACCGGTTCGGGCAGGCCGGCCAGCCTGGCTACCTGTATCCCAAAGCTCTTGTCAGAGCCGCCCCTTACAATCTTTCTTAAGAATATGATGTTGTCCCCCTGCTCCTTGACTGACACGCAGTAATTTTTAACTCCAGGCAGCTTGCCTTCCAGTTCGGTGAGCTCGTGGTAATGGGTGGCAAACAGCGTTTTGCAGCCCAGGGACTTCTGCGTGCAGATATATTCTATTACTGCCCACGCGATGCTGAGGCCATCGAAGGTGCTGGTCCCCCGGCCTATCTCATCCAGGATGAGCAGGCTGTCCGGGGTAGCGTTGTGCAGTATGTTGGCCACCTCGTTCATCTCCACCATAAAGGTGCTTTGACCGGCAGCCAGATCGTCCGATGCCCCTATGCGGGTAAATATCCTATCCACTATGCCGATTTTGGCCTCACGGGCAGGGACAAAGCTGCCTATCTGTGCCATGAGCACTATGAGAGCCACCTGCCTCATGTAAGTGCTCTTCCCCGCCATATTGGGGCCGGTAATTATTATCAGGCGATGGTCTGCTTTATCCAGATATGTGTCATTGGGCACAAACATGCTGCCCGACAGGGTCTTTTCCACTACGGGGTGCCGCCCGTCCTTTATGGAGATAATTCCATCGGTAGCAATCTGGGGACGCACATAATCGTTCTCTATAGCCACCCTAGCCAGCGAACACAGAACGTCCAGTGTGGAGATTATCTGTGCAGCAGACTGTATCCTGTCTACATGCTTGGCGACCTCTTCCCTTATTTTCAGGAAGAGCTGGTATTCCAGCTTAACGCTTTTTTCTTCAGCGCCCAAAATGGCATCTTCCATTTCCTTGAGTTCGGGAGTGATATATCGCTCGGCATTGGCTAGGGTTTGTTTGCGTATATAGTCCTTGGGCACCATGTCGTAATATGACTTGGTCACCTCTATATAGTAGCCAAAAACCTTATTGAAGCCCACCTTCAGGTTCTTTATTCCGGTTCTCTCCCTTTCCTTCTGCTCAAGAGAGGCGATCCACTCCTTTCCCTCCCGCATGGCCCTCCGATACTGGTCAAGCTGTGCATTGTACCCTTCCTTTATTATATTGCCCTCTTTTATAGTGGGGGGAGGATCTTCGGCAATGGACTCCTCAATAAGGCTATATACGTCATCCAAGGTATCCAGGTTGAGGTATGCGTCTTTGAGGATGGCCGACTTGCAGTGCTGAAGCAGCTTTTTTATATCGGGCAGATTCCTAATCGACTGCTTTAAAGAGAGAAGGTCTCGAGCATTGGCGGTTCCGTAAGATATACGCGCCATCAGCCTCTCAAGGTCATAGACGCGCTTGAACTTATCGCACAGGTCATCCAGCAGAATCCTATTGGTGCAAAGCTCTTCCACGCCATCCAACCTATACTCTATCTCTTCCTTTTTTACCAGGGGCTGCTGTATCCATTTCCTCATGAGCCGGCCGCCCATGGCAGTGTTGGTCTTGTCAAGCAGCCACAGCAGCGAGCCCCTTTTGTCCCTTCCACGTATGGTCTCTGTAAGCTCGAGGTTTCTTCTGGTAGCCGCGTCCAGCACCATGTAGGATTCAAGGTAATAGGGCTTAATCCGGGTTATATGGCTTAAGGTGCCTTTTTGTGTCTCGGTCAGGTACTCCATCAGCGCGCCGGCTGCGCAGATGCCGTAGCTCATATTCTGACAGCCAAACCCTTCCAGGGAATGCACCGAAAAGTGCTGTATAAGCTTTTGGTATGCCGAATTATAGCTATAAGCCCACTCGTGATAAAGGGTGATAAAGCACGAAAACCGCTCCTTTAGCGTGCTCAACAGCTGCTGATCAAGCTCGGCGCTCTGGTTTATCAATATCTCCCTGGGAGCCACTCTAGACAGCTCGTCCAACAATTTAGCTTGAGCGTCTTGTCCGGTGATCTGGCTGACGTAGAATTCGCCGGTGGACACGTCGACTATGGAAAATCCGAAATTTTGCCCGTCCTTGAATATGGATACCAGATAATTATTGCTCTTTTCCTCCAGCATGGAGTCTTCCAGTACCGTACCAGGCGTTATTACCCTTACTACCTGCCGTTCCACCAGGCCTTTGGCCTCTTTCGGATCCTGCATCTGCTCGCATATGGCGATTTTATATCCCTTTTCGATTAGTCTAGCTATATAGCTCTCCACCGAGTGATAGGGAACGCCACACATGGGAGCGCGCTCCTCTAAGCCGCAATCCCTTCCGGTCAGGGCTATTTCCAGCTCCCTCGAGGCTATCACAGCATCCTCAAAGAACAGCTCGTAAAAATCCCCCAGCCTAAAAAAAAGAAGAGCGTCTTTATACTGCTCTTTGATTTTCAAGTACTGTTGCATCATGGGAGTAAACCCAGCCATATAAAACCCCCCATCATAAACCGCGTAATCCCTTTCAACCATCGTCGCTACGGCCAATGCTTTAATGCATTATCGCACCAAAACTCCATCCAGCGTCCAGGCTTTGGGGAGCGTGATCTTAACGTTTACAAGCTGTCCCGTCAGCCCCTCATCCCCCTCAAAATGCACCAGCTTATTGGTTCTCGTCCTACCCGCCAGCTTTGCAGGGTTATTTTTGCTTACGCCTTCTACCAACACCTCCACAACCCTGTCCAAATACTGCTGATTCTTGGCCTTGCTTATTTCGGTCTGCAGCTCTATGAGCCTATTGAGCCGATCTTTTTTGACCTCTTGGTCCACCTGGTCGGGCATGGCAGCAGCAGGAGTACCCCTTCGCGGAGAGTACATGAACATGTAGGCCGAATCGTACTGCACCCTTCTCACCATATCAAGGGTGTCTTGGAAGTCCTCTTCAGTCTCCCCTGGAAAACCCACTATCAGGTCGGTGGTAATGGCTATGTCGGGAATCCTATCTCGAAGCCTCTCCACCAGCTTGAGGTAATCATCCCTGGTATACTTCCTGTTCATCTTGTGAAGTATGCGATCGCTTCCAGCCTGCAGGGGCAGGTGAATGTGCTCGCACACCTTCTCGCACTCAGCCATGGCATCTATTAGGGCCTGGGACAGGTCCTTGGGATGGGAGGTTACAAACCTGATCCTTTCAATGCCGTCGATTTTATTCACATCCCTCAACAGGTCGGGGAAGAGGTACTCGCCTCCCAGGTCCTTGCCGTAGGAATTGACGTTTTGTCCCAGCAGGGTGATTTCCTTATAGCCCTGCTGCGCCAATTCCCTGACTTCATCCAGTATATCCTGCGGCCTTCGGCTCCTCTCGCGGCCGCGAACATAGGGAACGATGCAATAAGTACAAAAGTTGTTGCAGCCGTACATTATGGTGACATAAGCCGATATGCCATCAGCTCTATGGGGCCTTAAGCCCTCTATGATTCCCCCTTCCTCATCCAGCACTTCCACGACCGAATGCCCTGCCGACAGGGCTTGGTACAGCAGCTTGGGAAAATGGTGCAGGTTATGGGTACCAAATACCAGATCCACAAAGGGGAATTTCTCAATGAGCTCATCGGCTGCCCCTTTCTGCTGCATCATGCAACCGCAGACACCAATGATCATATTGGGTTTTTTGCGCTTGTATGGTTGAAGCATCCCTACATTTCCGTACACTCTCTGTTCGGCATGCTCTCGCACGCAGCAGGTATTGAATAGTATGAGGTCGGCTTCTTCGATAGTGGGAGTCTCCTGATACCCCATTTCAAGCAACATGCCAGCTAGCTTTTCGGAATCATGGACGTTCATCTGGCAGCCATATGTCACTATATGGTATTTAAGGTTCTTGTCGCCTATTAGCTGCTTTACAGCCTCGATGTAATCCATTTGTTGCTCCTGTATCGTCATTTTTGCCTCCCTTTGCATTTCCTATTTGCATTTCATTGATTATTATATCCTGGCACCAAACTTTATGCAAGTTACAACATCAAGCGCCATTATAAGCGGTGCCGTTCAGCACGTTTTCACGGCCCACCACCGCAATGGCCATGGTATCGGGCAATAGGACCCGGTCTACCACCCTCATCACATCATCCATTGTGACATTTTCAATCTTGGCGAGGACCTCTTCCGGCGTCCTAACCACTCCTAAGAGTAACTCTGCCCTCCCTATGGCGTTCATCCTGCTATTGCTGCTCTCCATCCCCAAAATGTAGTTGCCTTTCAGTTGCTGCTTGGCGGTATCGAACTCATCGTTAGAAATGCCTTCCACCCTGATCTTTCGTATTTCCTCCATGATCAAATCTGCCACCCTTTTTGCCTGCGAAGGCTTCATGCTGGCATAGATGGTAAACAGGCCTCCGCAGGTGTAAAAGGACGGATACGACATGACGGAATATACTAGCCCCTTATCCTCCCTTATGTTCTGGAAAAGCCGCGAGCTCATGCCCCCTCCCAGGAGGTTGTTGAATATCATGAGGGGATACACATCGTCATGTCCCAGCGGAACTCCCGGATACCCGATGCACAGGTGTACCTGCTCTATATCCTTCCATTTGAAGAGGTTCTTTGACTGGTAAAATGGCGGAGGAACGATAGCTTGTCCAACATTATAATCTGACTGCTTCTTCCAATCGCCAAAGAATGTGCCCAACAAATCTATGAGCTGCCCTTCATCGAAGTTGCCGGCTATGGATATTACGGCGTTTTGGGGCAAATATTTCCTATCCAGAAAAGAAAGCAGCTTTTCTCGGTTGAGACCAAGTATAAACTCCTGGCTTCCCAATATAGAATTGGCCAGCGGATGCCTGCCTACCAGGGCTTCAACCAATAGGTCATGGGCTAGGTCCTCTGGTGAATCTTCATACATCAGTATCTCCTCCAGCACCACGCCCTTTTCCTTTTCCAGCTCAACCGGGTCCAGCAATGAATTGATGACCATATCCGATAGGACGTCTATGGCTCGAGGCAGGTGCTCATCGATTACGTTGCTGTAATAGCAGGTACATTCCTTTGCAGTAAAGGCGTTGAGCTGCCCTCCCACAGCATCCATGGCCTGGGCAATCTGTTTGGCAGAGCGGTTTTTGGTGCCTTTAAAGAGCATGTGCTCTATAAAATGAGGTATTCCGCTGTTTTCAAAATCCTCATAAATGGATCCTGACGCAAACCATATGCCTATGGACACAGAACGGAAATGGGGAATCTCTTCTGTTATGACTCGTATCCCATTGTCGAGTTGATACCTCTTATACATCCATTTCACCTTTCCCATTTAACTTTCTTTTTAGAGTATTTTATCAAAAATACCAGAGGTTCTTCTATACGGTTTTTATTCATCCAGTAAGTCGGATATACGTACGATCTCGTAACCTCTCTGGCGAAGGCCGCTTATGATAACCGGCAGCGCCTTTACAGTATCTTCGGTGGGATGCATCAAGATGAAAGCGCCGTTGTGGGGATTTTTAAACACCCTCTTGATTATGCTGTCCACCCCGTCGCCTCTCCAATCAATGGTATCAATGCTCCACATTATGGTCTTGTATCCCAGGGACTGAGCAGCCTGTAATGTGGTACGGTTGAAATCACCATAAGGGGGTGCAAAAAGGCGGGTCTTAACGCCCGTTATCCTTTCTATGACCTCCTCAGCCTTCATTATCTCCTGGCGATTTTGTTCTAGGGTGAGCTTGCTGTGGTACTTATGGCTATAACCGTGGTTACCCAGTTCATGCCCTTCCTGTACTATCCTCTTGAGCAGTTCGGGATTTCCCTCAGCCCATTGTCCCCCTATAAAAAAGGTGATCTTTATGCCATGTTGCTTGAATATATCGAGCATTGCGGGCAAATATTCGGTCCCCCATACCACGTTACATTCAAAGGCTACTCTCGGTTGTGATGCATCACCTTTATATATCGGATTTCCTGACGATAGATAATTGAGCACGTAAAGCGACTCACCGCGGCCTGAATATAAGATGAACATTACCAGCACAACTGCTGCAAAGCATAGTACAAGCGTTCTTTTCCTCAAGACGATGATCATAAAATCTTTTCACCCCTGAATAAAATATTCCATTAATAAGTATTCAACGGGTGAAAAGATATATGATAAAAATAAATAAAACATAAACTGTTTTTAACAGTTTATGTTTTATTTATGGTGTCTCCTTATCGGATTAGGAGTGCTACCTGCTCTGCGCTGATGATGTTGAGGTCCTCGCTTTATCACCTCGCTCTTTGGGGGAGGTGGCAAGACATCCTTTCTTGAAAGGGTGATGCGCCCTAACTCATCGATATCCGTCACTTTAACGGTAATCTCATCGCCTACCTTTACTACATCCTCAACCCGTCTGACCCTTTCGTGCGCTAGTTTGGATATGTGGACCAAGCCTTCCTTCCCCGGCAGTATCTCGACAAAGGCACCAAAATCGGTAATTCGCAGCACTTTTCCGGAATAGATCTGCCCCACTTCTACATCCCTGGTTATGTTTTCTATCATTGTCAGCGCTCTTCTAGCATCCTCTATGTTGGGCGAGTAAATATATATTCTTCCGTCCTCGCGTATATCTATCTTTACATTGGTTTCGCTTATTATCTTGTTGATGGTCTTACCGCCAGGGCCAATTACGTCTCTGATCTTGTCAGGACTAATGGTAGTGGATATGATCTTCGGCGCAAAACGCGATACCTCTTTTCTGGGCTCGGAGATGACCTGCAACATCTTCTCTAGTATATATAGGCGTCCTTCCCGTGCCTGTTCCAGAGCTTTTTCTAGTATATACCGGTCAATGCCCATTATCTTAATGTCCATCTGTATTGCGGTAATCCCTTTTGCAGTACCTGCCACTTTGAAGTCCATATCACCTGTAGCATCCTCCAAGCCCTGGATATCAGATAGTATCACCACTTGACCGGTCTCGTCGTCCTTTATTAATCCCATTGCTATCCCAGCTACCGGCGCTTTTATGGGTACCCCAGCATCCATGAGGGCTAATGTGCTTCCGCATACGCTGGCCTGAGAGGTGGAACCATTGGAGCTCATAACCTCTGAGACCAAACGTATGGTGTATGGGAACTCTTCTTCGCTGGGAATCATAGGCTCCAGCGCCCTTTCTGCCAATGCGCCGTGGCCTATCTCTCGCCTTCCCGGTCCCCTCATTGGCCGCGCCTCGCCCACGCTATAAGGCGGGAAGTTGTAATGATGCATGTAGCGTTTAAAGTCCTCTTCCCACAGCCCGTCCAATACCTGTACATCGCCCAGCGCCCCCAACGTACAGGTGGTTAGCACCTGAGTCTGCCCACGCTGGAACAACGCCGAACCATGGGTACGCGGCAGCAGCCCCACTTCGCAGTGTATAGGACGGATGTCCTTGGGACCCCTTCCATCGGGCCTTATGCCCTCTTTGAGTATCATGTTGCGGACCACTTCTTTGGTTATTATGTTGATAACTTCCTTGATATCGGCTTCCTTTTCAGGAAAGGTTTCTGCAAAATGCTCTAGCACTTCTTTTTGCAAAGCGCTCATCCTTTGCTCCCGTTCCCGCTTGTCGACAGTTTTGACTGCTTCCCTTATCTTTTCGGTAGCGTATTCCCTTACCTGCGCTTCAACCTCGGGATCGGGTGCATACAGCTGGCCTATCCGTTTGGGCTTCCCAACCTCTTGAACGATCCTTTCCTGGAACTCCACCAGCTGCTTGATATACTGGTGAGCAAACATTATCGCCTCAACCATCTCGGCCTCGGTCACTTCATTGGCTCCAGCCTCTACCATGAGTATGGCGTCTTTGGTGCCTGAAACGATAAGATGCAGCTTACTCTTTTCCCTCTGCTGGCTGGTGGGATTGATGATGAATTGCCCATCCACCATTCCCACAGCTACCGAACCAGTGGGACCAAGGAAGGGAATATCCGAGATACTCAACGCGATGGAGGAACCCAGCATAGCAAACACATCAGGCGGATAGTCGGGGTCTACCGATAATGCCATGGCCACCACGTGGACGTCGTTGCGGTACCCTTTAGGGAACAAGGGCCTCAAGGGCCTGTCGATCAGCCTGGCCGTCAATATGGCCTTATCGGTGGGTTTACCCTCCCTTTTGATAAAGCCACCAGGGATACGCCCTACAGCGTACAGCTTTTCCTCGAAATCGACGGTAAGCGGGAAGAAGTCTATCCCTTCCCTGGGTTCATCGGACGCTGTAGCAGATACGAACACTACGGTGTCGCCGCACTGTACCGTACAAGCACCATTAGCTTGTTCAGCCAGCTTTCCTACCTCAACCGTAATTTTGGTGCCTGCAACCTCTGTGGTATATATCCTGTGTTCCATTCCCAAGGATTCATCTCCTTTCTTCGTTAAAATTGTTTAGGCTGTAAGAAGTTTTATGCAAAATTAAACTATACTTAGTTTGCTTGGTTTATCCCATTTTATTTTCTCAACTCTTACCATCATTCCCAGCTAAATGCTCCATGAAGATAAAGGAGCATATGCTTTAACTCGGCTGCCATTATTAAACAGATGCATAATAAGCAATGGAGCGGGCATCCCCGCTCCACCTTCCATATCTATTTTCTCAAATTAAGCTTTGATACAATAGCCCGGTACCGCTCCACATCCTTCTTCATGAGGTAATTGAGCAAAGCGCGTCTCCTACCTACCATCATGAGAAGCCCTCTACGAGAATGATGGTCTTTCTTGTGCACCTTAAGATGCTCGGTCAAATGATTGATCCTTTCAGTAAGCAAGGCAATCTGTACTTCCGGAGATCCGGTATCATTCTCATGGAGCTTATAGGCATCGATGATCTGCTTTTTAAGTTCTTTGTCCATTCCTTCGTCACCTCCATTGCATTCCAATATAACCGCCACAACCTTAGTATTACGCCGGAGGCACGTAAAACCAAGGAAGTGGTTGGCAATCCAAAGATTATTTTATCATACCTTGCACCTTTTGTAAATGAGATTTTTAGCTACAGATATATCGCGTTCCATCTGGCGTATCAACTCCTCCTGCGACGGAAACCGCTTTTCCTCCCTTATGTATTTCAAAAAATACAGCCTGGCGCGCTTGCCGTACAGTTCACCACCTCGATAATCCAGGAAAAAGCTTTCTATATGTAATCCCGACTGTTCAAAGGTGGGGTTTTGGCCTACATTGGTGACGCCCCAAAACCATTGTCCCTCAAGATTACAGCGCGTCAGGTACACCCCAAATCTGGGGATTACTATATGTTTGTGGCCGATATCCAGATTGGCAGTGGGATAGCCCAGATTTTTACCCCGCCCAGCTCCGCGGACTATTCGGCCATTTATGGAATAAGGCCTCCCAAGATACCGCCATGCCCCGGCCACATCCCCCTGTTGGATGGTCTCGCGAATTAAACTGCTGCTAACCACCTTTCCTCCCACTTTGACAGGAGGCACCACCACCACTTTAAATCCCATTTCCTTACCCATTTGCATTAAAAGCTGGGTATCGCCACTTCCATTATGGCCAAAGCGATAGTTATACCCCACCACAATAAAGCGCACATCATATTTTTCAAGTAAGTGCTGCTGTATGAATTCCCGAGGCGCAGTACGAGCAAAATCCTCGTTGAAATCATTGAGGACAAGAATGTCTATGCCCATACGGTGGAACTCCAGTATCTTCTTGTTGAGGTTCATGATTTGAGGCGGTGCCTTGTAAGGTGGCAAGCAGCCCAAAGGATGTCGCTTGAATGTATATACCATCGTGGTATAGCCATAACGTCGCTTTAGCTCTATTAAACGCCTAATTAAGGCCTGATGTCCCTTATGAATGCCATCAAATGTACCCAGTGCCAGGACTACAGGATGCCTTAGAGAATGATCATCTTTTTCATTGAATATAACCTGCATAGCCTCCCCCTTACACCAGCACTTTGTCCATTTTTATGTGGATATAATCCTCCTCCAATTTGACCACGCCTATTCCTATGAACTGCTCCCTGCAGTATACCCTTATGGGGACCTGATGGCCCAATTGGTCAAATTTCAGGTCCTGTCTGGCTAACCTGATAGGATTGCCGTTGATCAACTTATTATAGTATGCGGAGGGAACATCCACCCTCCTATAACCTTTGAGGGCTTCATCCGTAGGTATGAGAATTTCATTCAGTTTCCCCTTTAAGAGGTATTCCTCGATTTCCCACAGGGTATGGGAATCATCGATGGTATGGCTTCCTGTGCGGTACCTCAACAAAAAGCCCATATATGCGCCGCAACCCAGCCGGCGTCCTATGTCGCGGCATAGCGAACGTATATAAGTGCCTTTGGAACACTCAACCTCAAACAGAACTCTATTAGGTGGCTGGTATTGCAGTATGGTATTTCGATAGATGGTCACTTCTCTTTCCAGCTTCGAGGTATCCAGCCGCTGTCCTTGCCGCGCATACTCATAAAGCTTTCTGCCCCTGTACTTTATAGCCGAATACATGGGAGGAAACTGCTTGATGGACCCCTGAAATTCATCAAATACCCTCTTTATATCCTCAAAGCTGGGATAATCATGGGATACCCAGATGACACGCCCATACGAATCCAGAGTATCGGTCTCGGCTCCCAATATCATCTCGCAGCGATAGGCCTTGTCCTGTTCAAGCATGAGGCTAGCCACTCTGGTGGCCTTGCCAATGCAGACGAGCAGGACGCCGGCAGCTCCCGGATCTAAAGTACCTGTATGGCCTACTTTCTTTACCTTAAGCAACCTGCGAAGGTACACCACCACATCGCTGGAGGTCATCCCCGGTGGTTTCAGGACGTTAATAACTCCATCCATACCGATGTTCTAACCCCTTTTCATCCCAGCATGGATTTAAGCGCTTCTAGGATCTGCTCTTTTGCCTGTTCTATGCTGGCGTTTATCAAACAGCCGGCTGCCCGTGCATGACCACCTCCACCAAACCTGGCTGCCAAGGCGCTTGCATCAACCACGCCCTTGGTGCGCAAGCTAACCTTGGTCCTACCTTTCTCGATCTCCTTAAACAGCGCCGCACACTCCACCCCTACGATGTCTATGCCGTAGTTGACTATGCCATCGGCATCGTTGACATCCAGACCTACCTCTTCCAGCATACTCCTGCTCACCGTCAAAAAAGCCACCCTGTCGTCACAATGCATCTCCAGCGAACTCAGCGCCTTTGCTAACAACCTCACCCTGGCCTCGGTGGTATTTCTAAACAATGCCCTGGTTAATTTATCCACATCAAGGCCGTATTCGATGGCCTGAGCCGCTATGCGATGGGCTGCTGGAGTGGTATTGCTAAACCCGAAGTTCCCCGTATCGGTGGCGATACCGGTATATATAGCCTCATAGACCGCTAAGGAAAAATAATTGTTGTCCATTTCCTGTATAAGGTCAAAGACCAGCTCGGAGGTTGAAGAGGCTTCCGGTTCCACAAAATTAATGTCAGCATACACGGTGTTGGTAGCGTGATGATCGATGTTTATGGTGCAGGATGCCTGCTCTAGAAAATAGGCGGCATCTCCCAGCCTCCCCTCGTCGCTGCAATCCAGGCACACCACAGCATCATAAGCGTCCGACTTGGCTTGACCATTTTGGCCTGGCCTTATGAAGTTTTGGATGCCGGGCAAAAAGGCCAGGTTTTCGGGCGGAGCATCATGGCAAAAAAGCTCAACTGTTTTACCATGGTCCATCAAAAAATTGGCCAGTGCGAGACAAGAACCAATGGTATCGCCATCAGGAAATATGTGAGCTATGACGGCAAACCGCTTTCCGCGTTTTAAGGCTTCTATGATGGGCATCATCTTAACGGCTCTCATTGATTCACATCCTGTTCCTTTTTCATCAGCTCGTCAATCTTTTGGGCTATACGTATGCTATATTCTATGGATTCATCTAATACGAAAGATATTTCGGGAACATATCTCAAGCCCAGCCTCTGTCCCAGTTCCTTCCGTATAAATCCAGTTGCGCGATCCAGCCCCTCCATGGTCTTCCGCTTTTCTTCTTTGTCTCCAAGTACGCTGACGTATATCTTGGCATGGCGTAAATCTTTTGATACGTCAACTTTTACTACAGATGCCATGTTGGTAACGCGAGGGTCCTTTACGTGGTTGCGCATTATATCGCTTAACTCCCTTTTTATCTCTTCAGCTATTCTCTGTGCTCTCTGATAAGACATATCCACCACCCGCACTTCTCATTCATTCTGAACTTCTTCCTCGGTGAAGGCCTCAATTATATCGCCTTCCTTTATGTCATTGAAATTGCTTATGCCTACACCGCACTCGTAACCGGCTGCTACTTCCCTGACATCATCTTTAAATCGCTTGAGAGAGGCTATTTGCCCCTCGTGAACCACTATACCATCCCTAATAATGCGTACCTTAGCGTTTCTCATTATCTTTCCATTGGTCACATAACAACCAGCAACCGTCCCAACTCCGGATATCCTAAACGTGGTTCGCACTTCTGCCTGTCCAAGCACCACCTCACGGTAGGTGGGTTCAAGCATGCCCTTTATGGCAGCCTTTATATCTTCTATGGCGTCGTATATCACCCGATACAGCCTTATGTCTATCTTTTCTTTTTCGGCCAACTCGGTTACGCTGCTTGGCGGACGAACGTTAAACCCGATGATTATAGCGTTGGAGGCCGATGCCAACATTACGTCTGACTCGGTAATGGTACCCACACCACTGTGTATGGCCCGTATGCGCACTTTATCGGTCGAAAGGCGTTCAATGACGTTTTTAACCGCTTCGGCCGTGCCCTGAACATCTGCTTTAATTATTACCTTCAGCTCTTTTAGCTCTCCCTGTTCAATCTGGTTGAAGAGGTCATCCAGAGATGCCTTGAGGGAAGAACGGACACTGGCCTCCTTCATCTTCTCCTTGCGCTCCTCCGCCACCTGCCTTGCCAGTTTATCGTCTTCAAGCGCATACAGTATATCTCCGGCTTGGGGCACCTCCGAAAAACCCAGCACTTCCACCGGCACGGAAGGCCCCGCGCTTTCTAGCCTTCTGCCGTTGTGGTCCATCATGGCCCTGACGCGACCGTAAGCGGTTCCAGCCACCACCGCATCTCCTACATGAAGGGTTCCGTTTTGAACCAAGACGGTAGCAACCGGGCCACGACCCTTATCCAGCTTTGCTTCAATGATGGTACCCTTGGCAAACCTGTTGGGATTGGCTTTGAGCTCCTGCATCTCGGCTACCAGCAGGATCATCTCCAACAGCTCATCGATCCCCTGCTTCTTAAGAGCAGATACCGGCACCGCGATGGTATCACCGCCCCAATCCTCCACCAGCAAGCCCTGTTCTGCCAGCTCCCGCTTCACCCGTTCAGGATTGGCAGTGGGCAGGTCCATCTTATTGATAGCCACTATGATGGGTACATTGGCTTCTCTGGCATGGTTGATAGCTTCTATGGTCTGCGGCATGACGCCATCATCGGCCGCTACCACCAATACAGCTATATCGGTAACCTTTGCACCCCGCGCCCTCATGGAGGTAAATGCTTCGTGACCCGGCGTATCTATAAAAGTGATGTGCTTCCCATTTACCTCTACCATGTAAGCGCCTATGTGCTGCGTGATACCGCCTGCTTCCTGCTCGGTGACGCGGGAGTTACGTATGGCATCCAACAACGACGTCTTGCCATGGTCGACGTGGCCCATAACGGTGACCACCGGCGGCCGTGGCTGTAAGCTGGCAGGATCATCTTCCACATCCTCCTGCACCAGCATTTCTTCATATGAAACTGCTGGCTTTTTCTCAAGCTCAATGCCAAACTCGCTGGCCACCAGTGCAGCCGTATCATAATCCAGCTCTTGGTTTATGGTAGCTAATACGCCCAGCTTCATCAGGTGCTTTATGATTTCAGCTACCTGTATTCCAATAGTCTCTGAGAGCTCCTTTACCGTTATCCTATCCCCGATGGTAATGGCCTTCTTCCTTTCAGCAGTAACAGGAGCCTTTTGCTGGGCAGCCTGTTGAGCGCTCTTGTTCTTCTTCTCCTTCTCCTTCAAAAGCTTATTATAGATCGAAGGATGTTCCTCTTCCCAGTAATCCTTCTTGGTCTTTTGAGCTTTGGCCTTTACCGTTTCAGCAGAAGCCTTCGCAAAGCTTTCTTCTTTTCCTTTAGCAATATCGGCTTTTTTATCTTTGCTTTGAACTGCTGCCTGTTGAGAGAAGAACTCGTCTATCACGTTTTTGGCTGGCTTGTCTTTAGACCTGGGCCGCCGCTTCCTTGATGTTCTCCCCTCTTCCTGAACAGCCTGATTATCCTCCTGTCTTCGATGCTCTTCCTGCTTGCGAGCATTTGCCTGCTTACGTCTCCGATCTTCCTGCCTTCGACTTTCTTCTCGGCTACGGCTCTGCTCCTGCTTACGCCTTTCTTCCTGCTTGTGGCCTGCCTTTTTGGTGTCGGCTTCCTGCTGGTTCTGCACAGCTTTTTCGGCCTTCAACGCCTCTTCCTTCTTCCTTTCCTCCATTTCCTTTGTTTGCTGCTTAAAAGAGTTCTCCATCTCCCTTATCTTACTTAAATAATCATCTATATCCTTATTGAGGGCTTTTATCTTATCGAGCAGGGACTCAGCGCTTTTTCTTACCTTTTTAGTTGTAACATAAACGTTTATATTTGACATTCATATATCACCCCCGTACTGGCATTTCCGAGTTTTCCAGCTGCCTAAGCAACGCTTCTTTCAGCCCCTCATCAGTGACCGCCAGAACCGTTCTGCTTCCCTTACCCACAGCCTTACCCAGCATCTCCTTACTTCCCACTACCACGTAATCGGTTTTGTAATGCTTACACATATTTATGAATTTCTTCAAAGTATTGTGCGAGGCTTCCTCGCTTATTATCACCAGCTTTGCCTTTCGCATCCTTATGGCTTTTTGACACAGCATCTCACCTATCATCAGCTTACCCGCTCTGGCCGATAGGCCAAGCAGCTGGTAAAATCCTCTAAGATCCTGATTCATGGGCTTTTAAAAGCTCACCTCTCAGGAATTGATACACTTCCTCGCTGATCTTTTTATCAAGGGCTCGTTCCAATGATTTGTGCTTTATAGCCTTATCCAAACACTCGACATTGTAGCAGAGGTAAGCCCCTCTACCCGGAGCCTTTCCTTTTAAGTCTATATGAACTTCTCCCTGAGGGCTTCTAACTACCCGTATGAGCTCCTGCTTTGGCCTTGATTCCCTGCATCCAACGCACATCCTCATGGGTATCTTCTTTTTCTTCACCAGCAATCCCCCTTTCAAACCGGCAGGCCTCAAAGCTCTATACCTGTGATTCGCTCTTTATATCGATCTTCCAACCAGTGAGTTTGGCTGCCAGCCTGGCATTTTGGCCTTCTTTGCCGATGGCCAAAGAAAGCTGATTGTCGGGAACCACCACCCTGGCTGCCTTCTCATTCTCATCTATGGTTACGCTGTATACCTTAGCAGGGCTCAAGGCATTGGCGATAAACTCTGCGGGATCGCTGCTCCATTTCACGATATCGATCTTTTCACCTTTAATCTCATCAAGCACGTGCTGCACCCGCATACCCCTTTGCCCAACGCAAGCGCCTACCGGATCAAGTCCCGGCACGGTAGAATGTACCGCAATCTTGGTCCTGGAGCCGGCTTCCCTTGCTATGGCCTTTATGAGTACCTCTCCCCTTACGATTTCGGGTACCTCGCGCTCAAACAACCTCTTTATAAGGCCTGGATGGGTGCGCGATACGATGATCTGCGGCCCCTTGGTGGTTTTTTTAACTTCAAGGATGTACACCCGAATTCTATCGTTGACGCGATATTCCTCGTTGGGCATCTGCTCATTTGGGGGAAGTATGCCTTCAGCGCGATCAAGGTCCACAAATACCGTCTTTTTCTCTATCCTCTGGACAATACCTACTATAATCTCGTTTTCCTTCTCAAGAAACTTTTGGTACAAAACAGCCCTCTCGGCCTCGCGAATGCGCTGTATCACCACTTGCTTTGCATTTTGTGCAGCAATCCTGCCAAAGTTTTTGGGGGTCACTTCTATCTCTACTATGTCATTGAGCTGATAGTTGGGGTTTATCTTCCTAGCTTCCTCCAGATCGATCTCCAGATTTTTGTTGGTAACCTTTTCCACCACCTTTTTAAGTGCAAAGACCTTCACCTGCCCGGTGGCTCTATCTATATCAATGCGCACGTTCTGCGATGTACCAAAGTTTTTCCTGTAAGCCGTTACAAGAGCGTCATTGATGGCTTTGTACAATATATCCGCATCAATGCCCTTTTCTTTACCTATCTGTTCAATGGCCTCCAAAAATTCGGCATTCATAAATACTCCTCCTCCATCAGATATTCACGTCTAGCCGTACCATAGCGACATTGTCTCGCGGAAACGAGTAAGTACATTCCCCATCCTGTATGACTACATTACCGTCTTTGAGTCCTACCAGCTGGCCGTAATAGTTCTTCTCGCCATTGACAGACTTATAAAGCTTAACGCAAACCCTGTGCCCCTTATAGCGCTCGAAATCTTCATCCTTCTTAAGCGGCCTGTCAAGCCCGGGCGATGATACCTCCAGGTAATAGCGATGGGGGATGGGGTCATGATGATCCAACAGCTCACCTATCCGTTCGCTGAATATCTGGCAGTCATCCAGCGTGATCCCACCGGGCTTGTCGATATAAAATCTCAGAAACCAGCTTCCGCCCTCCTTTTTGTACTCTATGTCCACAAGCTCATATTTGAGCTCTTCAAGGATGGGGCGCGCAAGCTCCTCCACCACCAATTCAACCCTGTTATGCGCCATACTATAACCTCCAAAATGAAATTTTTCACATTATTAATTTGCCCAATCCCTCATTTTAATCAATAACAATGAAAGAGTGGGTTTCCCCACTCTACCGCACAAACAAACTATAATTAGTCAAATCAATTATATCACCACGCTTTAGCAAATTCAAGTTAAAAAAACGAAATTTGACTGGTCTCGGGCAGATCATCAAGGCAGCCGTAATTCTTCAATATTTCAACCACTGCTTTGGAGACCTTAGCCCTTTCTCTGAAATCCTCCACCGATACGAACTTGCCTGCTTTTCTGGCTTCGGCAATGCTGGTGGCAGCGCTTATCCCAACTCCCGGTAGGGCATTAAGGGGTATCCTTATGCCCTCGGGCGTCACAAGGAACTTTACGGCATCCGACTTATACAGGTCAACGGGAAGCAGCTTAATACCCCTGGCATACATCTCCAGCGCCACTTCCAGCACAGACAAGGAATTCTTTTCCTTTACACTCAAAGCATTGCCTTTTGACTCCATTTCCTTGATCTTGTAGGCAATGGCCTCTTTACCTTTCAATATGGTATCTATATCAAAGTCATCGGCCCTGACGGTAAAGTATGTGGCATAAAAAGCCTCAGGGTAATACACCTTGAAGTAAGCGATCCTAAATGCCATGATCACGTAGGCTACGGCGTGGGCCTTAGGAAACATGTATTTTATCTTCTTGCACGATTCGATGTACCATTCAGGTACGCCATTTTCCCTCATCTTTTCTTCTTGCTCTGGGGTCAAACCTTTCCCTTTCCGGACGTTTTCCATTATCTTAAATGATAAGAGGGGATCAACGCCTTTATATATGAGATAGGTCATTATATCATCTCGGGCCGAGATGACCTCCGAAAGCTTGGCAACTCCATTTCTTATTAAATCCTGGGCATTGTTAAGCCATACATCGGTGCCATGGGAAAGCCCGCTTATCCTTACCAGCTCCGAAAAGGTTTTGGGCCTGGTCTCGGTAAGCATTTGCCTGACAAACCGCGTACCGAATTCAGGTATGCCGAAGGTGCCCACTTCACAGTTTATGTCTTCAGGCGACAATCCCAGCGGCTCTGTGCTGGAGAATATCCCCATGGTCCTCTTCTCGCCGATGGGGATGGTTTTGGCGTTTATGCCGGTTATATCCTCTAGCATGCGTATGACGGTTGGGTCATCATGCCCCAGTATATCCAGCTTAACCAGCCTGCTGCTTATGGAATTGTAATCGAAATGGGTAGTAATGACCCCCGATTCCCTGTCATCGGCCGGGTACTGCAACGGCGTGAACTGATGGACATCATATTTATGGGGCACCACCATAACTCCTCCTGGATGCTGGCCGGTGGTGCGCTTTATGCCGGTACACCCCCTAACCAGGCGTTTAATCTCTGCGTTGCGCGCTACCATATTATGTTCCTCAAGGTATCTCTTTACAAAACCATAGGCGGTTTTCTCAGCCACGGTAGCAATGGTTCCCGCCCTAAACACGTTTCCACGCCCAAATAGTTCTTCAGCATACTTGTGCGCCGTAGACTGATACTTCCCTGAAAAGTTGAGGTCAATATCGGGAACCTTATCGCCATTGAAGCCCAAAAACACTTCGAAGGGAATGTCAAAGCCGTCTTTTCTATAAGGCGTACCGCACACCGGACAATTCTTGTCAGGCAGGTCAACTCCGCAACCGTATTTTGAGGTGTCCACGTCAAAGTCCGAATGCTTGCAGGAGGGACACACATAGTGCGGCGGCAGTGGGTTTACCTCCGTGATGCCAGTCATAGTGGCAACAAAGGAGGACCCCACCGAACCCCGGGAACCCACCAGGTAGCCATCCTCCAGAGATTTTTTTACAAGCTTGTGGGCAATCCAGTACAGCACGGCATAGCCATTGCTTATTATAGCATTTAACTCCTTGTTGAGGCGTTGCTCCACGATGGCAGGAAGAGGATCCCCATATATGGCTTTGGCATTGCTTATAGCCAGGTCGCGGATATTTTCCTCTGCTCCAGGGATCTCGGGAGTATACAGCTCATCGGGTATGGGTTTTATGTTTTCGATGCCATCGGCAATGGCCCTGGGAGCGTATATTACGACCTCCTTGGCCTTATCCTCTCCAAGGTATTTAAACTCATCGAGCATTTCATCGGTAGTCCTAAAATACAGCGGCGCCTGCTGCTCAGCATCCTCATAGCCCTGACAGCTCATGAGTATACGCCTGTAGTATTCATCGTGAGGGTCAAGGAAATGCACATCACCCGTTGCCACCACGGGCTTGTTGAGCTTTTCGCCCAGCTCCACTATCTTTCTGTTGATCTCCTTTAAGGCATCTAGATCCTTCACCTTGCCCTCGCGGATTAGATGCTCATTGTTGCCCAGCGGCTGTATCTCAAGATAATCATAAAAAAGCGCTATATCCCTAAGCTCTTCATCGGAAGCCCCCTTCAATATTGCCTGATAGAGCTCCCCGGCTTCACATCCAGAGCCTACTATCAGCCCATCGCGATGGCTTGCCAGCACGCTCTTTGGAATGCGGGGCCTGCGGTAAAAATAATCCAAATGCGATTTGGTGATGAGCCTGTAGAGATTTATCAGCCCATCCTGAGTCTGAGCAAGTATGACGGCGTGATAATTTTCAAGGCTGTTTAAATTGCGGGTTTGGCTAAACAAGGTATTTATATGGCACAGCTTGCTGGCTCCTTTTTCCTCCAGCAAGTTGAGCATATGCAGCAGTATATAGGCTAACGTTTTAGCGTCATCCAGCGCCCTGTGATGCCGTTCCTGTGGTATTTTAAGGTACTGGGCTAGAGCGTCCAAGCTATGGCGCTTTAGGTCCTTAAATAGTTCCCTGGACAGCGACAGCGTATCTATAATGGGATTGTTTATCCTTACGCCTATGTACCTGCATTTCTCCTTTATAAACCCCAGATCAAAAGGAGCATTATGGGCCACAAGGGCTGCATCGCCGAAGAATTCAAGCAGCCTTGGTAAAACCTCCTCAATGGCAGGCGCATCCTTTACCATTTCATCGGTAATGCCGGTAAGCTTTACAATATCACGGGGGATGGGCACTCCGGGATTGACAAAACAGCTAAAGGTATCTACAATCTTTCTGCCTACTATCTTGACAGCGCCGATCTCGGTGATCTCGTCCTTTTTAGGATTAAGGCCGGTGGTCTCTATGTCCACCACCACAAATGGCTGATCAAAATCTTCATCGTTGGCTTTAATAACTATGGGCTTGCAATCGTTAACGAGATAAGCTTCCACGCCGTATATTACCTTTATGCCGTACTTCTGGCTGGCTTCATAGGCCTCTGGGAACGCTTGTACCACCCCATGGTCGGTGATGGCTATAGCCGTATGGCCCCACTGGGCAGCCCGCTCCACCAATGCTGTGGCAGAAGATACAGCATCCATGGCGCTCATCTGGGTATGCAGATGAAGCTCCACCCTCTTTTCAGGATAGGTATCCTGCCTTTGGTGGGGAGAAACCAGCATGATATCGCTAGCCTGCAATACATCTTCCCGCTGAAACGGATCATACCGACAATTGCCCTTCACCCGTACCCAGCACCCATTCTGTATGCGATTTTCCACATCTGAAGCCTTATCCTTGGGGCAGAATGCCTTTACCGTAATGGAATCGGTATAATCGGTAACATCCAGGCAAAACAGCACCTTATCGCCTTTGAGATCCCTCTTTTCAATATCAAAAACCTCGCCCTCGATGACTACCGCTTCAATGCCATCATGAATTTGGAATATGGGTGTGGGGGAATCCTTTATGGGCTTGCCCAGAATAACGGATTCCTCATTGCATGTACTGCCTTCATTGCCTTCTGAAGGTTTAGGCCGCGCCTCATTGATCTGAATCGCTTCTTGGGCCAAAATGGAATCCTCTTTTTCCCTTTCCTCGAAATACTCCTCATCCATCCATTGCGGTTCATCCCCTATAAGCTGCATGCTCACCTTTATGGGCTGGTTAAAGGTCTCATGCAACCACTTGCTTATATGCTGGTCTACTTTCTTCATTTTAAACAGTTCCAAAGCTACGGGATGGTTTATCAGCAGCGTGAGCCCATCGGATGAAAGCTGAGGGGTACAATGGTTCAACCATCCGTTCAAAGAAGGAAGCTCGCTCTTCAAAGACTGGACTATGTCTTTCCAAAAATGAGAAAAATGGCGCTTGAGCATCTCTATGCCGCCGTCCTGATACAATACCCTCAGCCTTACCTGTTCCAGCTCCGGAAGCTTTTCCTTGATGTGTTGTTCCAGCAGGCGTATCTTCTCAGGTTCCACAAAGGAATGTGCACTTACATATATGTCCCATTTTCTCCGTTTCTTATATACCACAGCCTTTACCAGGCTGAGATTATCAAGCCACATAGAGTACCTATCATCCACTATCTTTACCAGCGGGAACGCTTTTGCACCGTCGTTGACCATATGTTTCCCCCCTTAAAGCGTTCCTTATTCTATATTTTTTATGTTGGGTAGCTTACATCCTCAGCTGCTTTGCAATCTCCCAGTACATCTTAAGGCGCTCGGCCATACCGCGCATGGCGCCCATCTTTTCCTCCTTCATGACATGGGTTACGCCGTATAAAGGAACCTCCATGACTCTCAAATTCCACTTGCGCGCACAGCGGGTCAATGCCATCTCTATGCCGTAACCCGTGCTCCACATCTCATCGCTTATCATATCAAGTACCCATCTCTTTACAGCCCTTTGTCCCGTCAAGAATGGCGTAAGCTTCTGGGCAAGGTCGGTCATTCCTCTTCCCGAGCAAAATACCCCAAGGACCATGTCAGCAGCTCCGTGAAATACGGGTAAGAGAAGTGCGCGCACATGATGGGGCTCCAACCCTATCAGGTCGGCATCCAAAAACAGTACTATTGAAGCCGAAGTGTTATCCAGACCTGCCTTCATGGCGTAACCCTTACCCATATTTTGAGGCAGCTCAATCACCCTTACGCCATCAAAGCCACATGCTACCTCTGCCGTCCTGTCGGTAGAGCCATCGCTTACTACCACTATGTCATCAATCTCGCCTACCCTTTTGACGGCATAAAGAACCTGCCCTATATGCTTTTCCTCGTTATATGCCGGTATTATGGCCGATACGCTCATGGTGTGCCATTCTCCTTCTTGCCTATCATGTTGCGGATTTCGGACATCAGCACATCCAGAACCTTGTCCTCGGGAACGGTGCCTACCACCTCGCCTTTTCTGAACAAGGCGACCTTGCCCTTCCCTCCGGCAATTCCAATATCGGCCTCCCGCGCTTCGCCCGGACCGTTAACCACGCATCCCATCACCGCCACTTTAAGCGGATAATCGACTCCTTTGAGCTCTTCCTGTAGCTTTTGTACCAGACGCATCAAATCTATATTGCACCTTCCACATGTAGGGCACGATATTATCTCGACGCCATATGGCCTAAGACCAAGGGCTTTGAGTATCTCGCGCCCTACCCTTACCTCTTCAACCGGCGGGGCTGTGAGTGAAACCCTTAAAGTATCTCCAATCCCCTCAGCCAGCAAGGTGCCAATGCCGATGGCAGACTTTATGGCCCCAGAGAAGGAGGTTCCGGCCTCCGTAACTCCCAGGTGCAGAGGATAATCCACCCGCTGGCTCATAAGGCGGTAAGCCTCTATGGTCTTCATGACGCTGGTGGCCTTGAGGGAAATGACGATATTCTCGTATCCCAGCTTTTCCAGTATGGACACATGCTCCAGAGCGCTTTCCACCATGGCTTGCGGCGTATTTCCATATTTGTATAGTATTTCCTTCTTCAATGACCCGGAATTTACGCCAATCCGTATAGGTATCTCCCTTTCCTTGGCGGCCGAAACCACTTTCTGCACCTCTGCATAGCCACCTATATTGCCCGGATTGATCCTCAACTTATCAACGCCTTTTTCTATGGCAGCAAGGGCCAGACGGTAGTCAAAATGTATGTCGGCAACCAGAGGGATATCGGTAACCTTCTTGATCTCTTGGATGGTATTGGCACACGCCTCGTCAAACACGGCCAGCCTCACTATGTCGCATCCGGCCGCTTCCAGCTCCAGCACCTGCTTTATGGTGGCATCCACGTCCCTGGTATCGGTATTGGTCATGGACTGCACCGAAATGGGGGCATCCCCCCCTATCTCAATCTTTCCCACCTTCACTTTCCTGGTCTTACGCCTTTCCATAAACCTTTCACCGCCAAAACTGCATTTCCTATCTAGTTATGTCATGATAGGTAACCAATACCATGAGTAGTATGAGCACCACAAACCCTATGAAATGGATAAACCCTTCTTTCTCGGGTTCGAGGGGTTTGCCCCTTACCCCTTCGACCAAAAGCAGAGCAATTCGCCCTCCATCCAGGGCAGGAAAGGGAATCAGATTTATAATCCCCAAATTCAGGGATATCATTACCGCCAAGAGCAAAAGCTGCTGCATCCCGGCTTCAACGGCCTTGCCTATCTCGCTTACTATGCCTACGGGGCCCATAACTTCATTTAATCCCTGGCCCTTAAATATTAGGCCTCTAAGTGCATCTACCATCATGAGCGTCAGTTTCCCTACACTATTAAAGGCCATGCCCGTAGCCTGTATCAGGCCGTAACGCCTAATGCGCCCAAATACTATTCCTATCACATATGAATCGCTTTCTTCGTTGTATTCAGGTACCACCTTTATGTTTATATCTTTCCCATTTCTGCGCACCACTATTTTCAGCTCATTGCTGCCCTTTTGCCTTATTGCATTGCGGATGGTCTCAACGGCCTCCCGGGCCTCCATGCCCTCCACCGATATATCATCCACTTTTATGATGCTGTCGCCAGGAAGGAGCCCCGCCCTCTCGGCCGGGCTGTTCTCTACCACCTCCAAAATCTCGGGCACTTCCTCGTATACCCCGTAGCCCATATAAAACACCGCAAGGAGCACCACGGCCAGCAATATATTCATTGTCGGTCCCGCCACTATAACTGCCATGCGCTTCCATACGCTAGCATTGCTAAAGGCCCTCTCATCATCTGACCTCTCATCTTCGCCCAAGAATTTTACATAACCGCCTATGGGCAAAGCCCTCACCGAAAATCGGGTACCCTTTCTGGAAAAGCCCAACAGCTTTGGGCCCATACCAATGGAAAATTCTTCGGGATGTATGCCTACAAATCGTCCAGCCAAAAAATGACCCACTTCGTGGACCATTACGAGAAGGCTTAAGAAGATCAAAGCGACCAATATCGTTAACATATCCTCACCTACCTTTTTTACATCAATTGTCTGCGTATGCTATGGTCCACCCTCAATATGGTATTGAGATCGGGATCTTGAATGGCCTTATGGGATTTCATTGCTTGCTCTATCATTATGGGAATTTCCATAAAAGAAATTTCACCTTTTAAGAATTTCTCTACCGCCACCTCATCGGCAGCGTTCAACACTGCAGGCATAGTACCCCCTATCTCCAACGCTTTATAGGCCAGCGCTAGGCATGGGAACCTCTCAAAATCGGGCATCTCGAAAGTAAGAGGTTCCATGGCAGTAAGGTCTAAACTACCAATGTCGGACCTTATGCGTTCAGGCCAAGATAAGGCATATAGTATGGGTAGCCGCATGTCAGTGCGGGCCATATGGGCTATTATGCTGCCATCGATGTATTCCACCATCGAATGCACAATGCTCTGAGGGTGGATTACCACTTGAATCTGATCCATGGATAAGTTAAACAGCCAATGCGCCTCTATGACCTCAAGCCCTTTGTTCATCAAAGTAGCGCTGTCTATGGTCACCTTTTTACCCATCTTCCAGGTAGGGTGATTCAATGCCTCCTCGACGGTAA
Organism: Caldicoprobacter sp.; assembly: GCF_047459465.1. Classification (NCBI taxonomy): domain Bacteria; kingdom Bacillati; phylum Bacillota; class Clostridia; order Caldicoprobacterales; family Caldicoprobacteraceae; genus Caldicoprobacter; species Caldicoprobacter sp. The sequence goes on from NZ_VSCO01000001.1 coordinate 29,072, forward strand.
CATGCCGCAGCTCATCCCTGGTATAATTTCTAAAGGGCCCTCCCGAAGCTGTAAGATATATCCTGTTTACCCTGGATGGGTCGTTACAGCCGGCCAGGCACTGAAATATGGCTGAATGCTCGCTGTCTACGGGTAAGACCTTGCTCCCCGAATTTCTAGCGGCTTCCATCACCAGATGTCCCCCGGCCACCAGCGACTCCTTGTTTGCCAGGGCAACGTTCTTACCAGCTTTCAGAGCTGCTATGGTGGGCTCAAGCCCCGCGATTCCCACCACTGCTACCAGAACTAAATCGACCTCGGACAGCGTGGCCAGTTTAACCAGGCAATCTTTGCCCGATATGAGTTCAAAGTCGGTTAAACCATAATTTTTAAACTCTTCTGCCCTTTCAGCATCCACTATTCCAACATACGCAGGGCGAAAGGCCTCCACCTGCTGCGCCAGCAGCTCAATATTTCGGTTGGTGGCCAAAGCAACCACCTGGAAATTATCAGCATATTGACTTATTACATCCAGAGCTTGCCGGCCTATAGAGCCGGTCGACCCCAGTATCGCTATCCTCTTCTTCATCGTTAACCTCCGCATACCCTCTTCCTGTACTTTAAGATTGGTCACAAGGCCATGTATTATGTAAATATAGGCAATTTAGCTCAAAAACAGAAGATAATAGGAGTATACAACCGGGACGGTAAATAAAATGCTGTCAAAGCGGTCCAGCATCCCTCCATGCCCGGGCAAGATACGCCCAAAATCCTTTATATTGCAAAACCTCTTGATGCTAGAGGCTGAAAGATCTCCCATTTGCGACGTTATACCGCAAAGCAGGCTGATGACTATATAATGAATATACCCTATATCAAGCTCATAAAAACGGTTAAAAACCATCCCCACCACAATGCCTGCTATTAGGCTTCCCAGGACGCCTCCTATGCTCCCCTCCACCGTCTTTTTAGGACTAATCCTAGGACACAGCTTGTTTTTTCCCAGCCCAAGGCCGATAAAATAGGCAAAAGTGTCGGTAGCCCATGTGACAATCAGCGTAAATATCAGCAGGTATTTACCGTATATTTCAGCATCATATAATAAAACCAACGACATGAAAGCCATGCCGGGATATACAATTCCGAAAACCGTCAAGCAAGCGTCCAATAAATTGCAGCGCTGGGATACCACAGTAAGGAATAAACAAAAAAAGGCAGCCAAAAGGGTAGACAACAAAATAGCATGAAAATACCTTAAATTTAATACAATACAGCAAAACAGCCAAAAAATAAACAAATAGCCCACCCATGGAAGAGGGTTGTATCCCCGATGGCGTACAGCGGTATAGAACTCGTACACAGCGATCAACGTCACGGCCAATACCGATAGGTCAAAAACCCAGCCTCCCATATAAAAAGCAAATATTAAATATACGATGCCTATTGCAGCGCTTGCTATCCTTACTAACAACATTTCTAAACCGTCCCTTCATCTGCTATGAGGCCACCATACCGCCGCTGACGCCTCTGGTACTCCATAATGGCTTCCAGGTAGGCTCTTTTATCGAAATCTGGCCATAGAACATCGGAATCAGTAAACACCAATTCGGTATACGCGATCTGATACAGCAAAAAATTGCTAAGCCTAAATTCTCCGCTGGTTCGGATCAATAGGTCAGGATCGGGAATACCTGCAGTATACAAATACCTGCTAAAAAGCCTTTCGTCAATATCATCCAAGGAAATCTTTTTATCCAGCACATCCCTGGCTATGGCTTTGGCCGCACGCACGATCTCGGCCCTTCCGCCGTAGTTTAAGGCTATATTCACGTTCAACCCAGTATTGTTCTTTGTAATCTCCACCGCGTTAGCAATTTCCCTTTGAGCAATAGGCGGAAAGGCTTCTACATGCCCCAAAACCGAAATTTTGACGTTATTAGAATTGAGCTCTTGGATTTCCTTTCTCAAATACTCCACCAGCAACGACATCAAAGCATCCACTTCAGCTGCGGGCCTTTTCCAGTTTTCGGTTGAAAATGCATACAGGGTTAAATACTTTATCCCCAGCTCGTCGCTGGTCTTTATTACTTCTCTAAGAGCCTCCACTCCCTGTCTATGGCCGGCCACTCGCGGAAGCCCCCTCTTGGTAGCCCATCTACCATTGCCATCCATGATTATGGCCACATGCTGCGGCAGTGGCTTGCTTTTTACCTGTTCCATCAAAGCAAGCAATTCCGCTTTATTGACATCTTTTTTGCCGATAAACATTTAGCGTTTATTCTTCCTCCCCATGTGTGAGCTTATATGATTCAAACTCAGGGGGGCGGTATCTAAAAGAGGAAACGATTAGTTCTATCTGCCCGTCACCCACGATTCTTTGGCGTATAACCCTCTCTTCAAAGCCATAATCTTGTTTAAGATCCTTTGAGCCCGGGGGGAAATACTTCACTATCCTGGCATTAACATAAAGGCCGCAATCTTTCAAAACCTGAAGCGCATCTTGAAGCCTTAAACCCACCAAATCAGGTATTTCCATCTATACCTCCATGATTTCCTGTTCCTTCTCTTTGACTATATCGTCGATCTTCTTTACGTATTGATCGGTCAACTTCTGAATCATTTCCTCTCCGCTCTTTAAATCGTCTTCGCTTATCTCGGCGTTCTTCTTCATCTTTTTGAGCTGTTCATTTGCCTCGCGCCTTACCGACCGCACTGCTACTTTTGCCTCTTCTCCATACTTTCTAACTAGCTTTACTAATTCCTTTCTGCGTTCCTCGGTGAGTTCAGGGAAGATAAGGCGTATAACCTTACCGTCGTTGCTGGGCGTAACTCCCAAATCCGACTTCAATATCTCCTTTTCCACTGCAGGGATCATCTTGGTATCCCAAAGGGATATGACCAGCATTCGTGGCTCAGGTACCGAGATATTTCCCAGCTGCGTGATAGGAGTAGGTACGCCATAATAATCCACTACTATGCGCTCCAACAGCTTTGGATTGGCTCGACCTGCTCGTATCCCTACCAGTTCCTTTTTTAGCACCTCCACCGATTTGGCCATCTTTGAACTGGCCTGATCATGCACTTCTTTTATACTGGGATTCATACCATCTACCTCCTTAACTCTCCTATTATTGTACCTACTTTCTTGCCCAAAACAGCAGCTTTTATATTTTCCTGGTTTTCCAGTCCGAATACTATAATGGGAATCTTATTGTCCATGCACAGCGAGATAGCGGTAGTATCCATAACGCCTAGCCCTTGATTTAACACGTCGATGTAGTCAATCTCATCGATCTTATTGGCATTGGGATTTTTCTTGGGATCGTCATCGTACACTCCGTCGACATTTTTAGCCAGCAATATAACTTCGGCTTCTATCTCAGCTGCCCGCAGCGCAGCTGTGGTATCGGTCGAAAAATAGGGATTGCCGGTACCGCAGGCAAATATGACCACCCTGCCTTTCTCCAGATGCCTTATTGCTCTTCTGCGTATATAGGGTTCGGCTATCTGCCTCATCTCAATAGCAGTCTGAACCCTGGTCTGCACATTTTTGCTCTCCAACACATCTTGAAGTGCCAGCGCATTTATAACCGTAGCCAGCATCCCCATGTAGTCGGCCGTGGCCCTGTCCATACCCATGCCCATGCCTTCTCTTCCTCTCCATATGTTGCCGCCGCCGACCACAATGGCCACCTCTACTCCCATCTTCTGTAGCTCTATCACCTGATCAGCTATGAGATTTAAGACTTCGCGTTCGATGCCGTATCCCTTTTTGCCTGCCAAGGCTTCTCCACTGAGCTTTAAGACGACCCTCTTAAATAACGGCTTTTCCATTAGAGTACCTCCACCTTTTAATATATTTCTATACCCATTGGGCATATCCTCTTTTTTTGTATAAAGTTAGACTCAATTTTCCCAAAAAAAGAGAACACATATGTGTTCTCTTTTTAATTGCCTTTCATCTGCTTTGCAACCTCTTGTGCGAAATCGTTCTCCCGCTTTTGAAGGCCTTCGCCCAATTCAAACCTCACAAACCGTCGGATCCTGATATTTTCGCCCACCTTGGATATCATCTCCATGACCAGGTCCTGGACGGTCTTATCGGGATCTTTCACAAAAGGTTGCTCCAAAAGGCATACCTCTTTATAGAATTTGCTGAGCCTACCTTCCACTATTTTGTCAACTACTTTTTCCGGTTTGCCTTCATTTAAGGCCTGGGCTCTCAGTATTTCCTTTTCCTTTTCTAAGACTTCTTGGGGTACTTCCTCCCTTGACAGATACTGTGGATTGGAAGCAGCTATATGCATTGCGATATCGCGTACGAAAGCCTTAAACTCGTCAGTCTTTGCCACAAAATCGGTTTCACAGTTTACCTCGACTAGCACGCCGATCCTTCCGCCAAAATGGATATATGCATCCACCAGGCCTTCAGCAGCAATTCGACCCGTCTTCTTAGCGGCAGCTGCTAGGCCTCTCTCCCTTAGCAGCTCAATGGCCTTCTCCATATCGCCATTTGCATCCTGCAAGGCCTTCTTGCAGTCCATCATTCCGCATCCTGTACGCTCTCTCAGCTCTTTTACCATCGAAGCAGTTATCTCCATACTAATTCCTCCGTTTCTTATGTAATGTGGCTTGAAACTATCTCTTCATGGAATAACTTCCTTATCCTACTCATGCATCGAAAGAAAGGGAAAGATAACGGTTAACCCCTTCTCTTCCCCCTTCTTTTATTCCTCCTGAGCGGTAAATTGTTCGCCCTGACGCCCTTCCAACACTGCATCGGCTATCTTGGACGTTATCAGTTTGATGGCCCTTATGGCATCGTCATTGCCAGGGATTACGTAGTCCACCTCGTCAGGGTCGCAATTGGTATCCACTATAGCCACAATTGGAATGCCCAAAATCCTGGCTTCCCTCACAGCAATGTGTTCCTTTTTTGGATCAACGATGAATACAGCGCCCGGCAACTCCCTCATTTCCTTTATGCCGCCTAGATTCTTCTCCAGCTTTTCCTTCTCTGCTCGAAGCTTCATGACCTCTTTTTTAGGCAGCACATCAAACATGCCGTTATTCTCCATTTCCTCCAGCTCTTTGAGCCGCCTAATTCTCTGGCTAATGGTAGCGAAATTGGTTAACATACCACCTAGCCACCTGTGATTTACGTAAAACATGCCGCATCGTTTGGCTTCGGACTCGATTGACTCCTGAGCCTGTTTTTTGGTTCCTACAAACAGCACGCTTTTCCCTTCGGCAGCTACCTCGCGAATAAAATTATAGGCCTGCTCCAGCAATTTGACGGTCTTCTGCAGGTCCAAAATATATATGCCATTCCTCTCAGTGAAGATATAAGGAGCCATCTTTGGATTCCAGCGCCGGGTCTGATGCCCAAAATGAACACCTGCTTCCAGGAGTTGCTTCATGCTTACAACTGCCACGACTTTCACCTCCTCAAAGTTATGCCTCCCCCTCCCTCATCTCAATTGACAACCAGCTTGCGCGGCACCAGCCAATTGATCAGGAAGGGTGTGTATTACAATACTACCTCTAGTAGTATAGCATAAGCCATTTTTCAATTCAACAACAAATTTCGCTAAGCTTCAATTATTCTTAAGGCCTAATATGAGCTCCACTTCTCCCTTCCCTATGCCCAGCTTTTTGGCTATTTCCTCCTCAGTGCTACCGCTCTTATACATGAGTATGACGGCCTTACGCTTTTCATTATAACCTCCATCAATATTTCGCCTCAAATTTTTACCTGGATTCTGTAGTTGAACCTCGTGGATGGCTGTATTGGTATGATGCAGCGCCTTTTCTGCCTCGGGAAATGCATTGCGGATTATATCTTCAAGCGCATCATACAATTCATATAGCCTTTTTTCCTTCTCTTCCAGGCGCCTTTCCAGCTCAAAGAGGTATTGCCTATCCTTCCTCGTCTGCCAAAAAATTACAAATAAAAACATTAAGCCTGAAAGAAGGAACATCAATTCCTCGCTCATACCTTTCCCCCTTAAAATGTGGCCATATTTTAAATTCTGATGTCGATGTTGCCTCCTGTATTCCTCTCTATTATTTCGGCTTCCTTGCCAAAAACAGCCTTACGGCATTCTTTACCCTTATCCTGATGGGATTTGGCGTATTTGGGATGGCGATGTCTTCCGTCATGCTCTTTGTCAATCCTTTTATGATATATATGCCCCGCTGGTATCACCTGACGCTGAGCGTCCTCGACCACCTGTTGAAAGTCCCGGCTGTTGGCAAACTGGTCTATGTTGAACTTCTGGTTTTGAAGGCTGGCTTCTTTGGTATATTCATTTGTCCTCTGTATGCTAATTTGGATGTCTATAGGCCGTATTGACACGGACCTCGCCCCTCTCATCCCTCATATGTTACAAAGCGGATTTCACCCTCATCCCGCAAAAAGGTCACATAGTTGATGGGATCCTTTACATTAAAGGTAGATTGGCCAATAGTTATGGAGACACCGGGATAAACCACCTTTTTTACATGGATCTTGCCATGTGCCCCCTTTAAAAATGCCTCTTCCAGCTCAAAGAGCCGCGCCTTGATGGTAGGAATCTTCAAGCTGTATTCATCTCTCGCCCTCAACGCCTTATGTTTGGTTATCACCTTGTCCAGAGGTAGCCTTCCGCTTGATTCCATTCTGCTTAAAACGGCCAGCGCCTGCTCTATCTTGCGCTGTTCCTTCTCCAGCCTCTGCAGCTCCTCCTTGAGCTGTTCGTATTCCTGCCTGATTTCAGGGCTTATTCCCACCTCCAGAACAGTAGAAGTTGCCATAGGCGAGCCTATGGTAGAAGCCGTTATACCTAAAGCCGCGTGCACCCTCCCGCCTACTATCAATGCCCGCTTGCCTATTAACCTCACGTATTGGCCGCTCACAACGTTGCTATGCATTATGGCTTCTGCAGTGACATCTCCTTTGGCGTACACGGTGCCGTTTTCTATGAATCGAGCGGTTACGCTGCCTCCCGCCCGAATCATACCCTTTTTTGCTCCTTGCAAACCCTTTCTTAAAATGACATCCCCTTCAGCAATCAGCGTTGCCCCTTCTACCACGCCCCTCACTTCTATGCTGCCGCCAGCCCTCACTTCAAACCCAGAGAGAACGTTCCCATGTATGATGACGCTGCCCACGAAGTTTATGTTCCCCGTAGAGTTATCCACGTTGTTCTTTACCTCGTGTACGCTGTACACGTGCACCCTGCCGCCTATCATCTCCACTTTTCCGTCTATTGCTGCCAAAAGCTTTAATCCGTCATCCGACACTACCACATTCTTGCCTGCCGGTAAAACTAAAGGTTTGCCAGGTTTGGCAGGCACCGACGTTCCTAGCACCGTCTTCCCGTCAACGCCTGGCGTAGAGGGGGTTAGCGTCACCAGTACCTGGCCCTTGGTCACATTCTCTATGTTGTCCAGCGAATGATAGTCTACCGTTCCATCTTCCCTGATCTCGGGTTTTGATTTTTTGTCGGGCTTAAAATGATAAGTAAGCTTGGCATCCTCTCCATTCTGTGGAGGCTTACCCCGAGCGACGATCACCTCTTGACCGTATCTACGGCTATTAAGCGCTTGGCGTATAGCATTCTCGTCAATGCCGTATACCACCCCTTTATCCGTGAGTGCCTGTATTACATCCTTATATTCCAACAATCTTCCCCCGTCGGGCGGCAACAGCATCATGGTAGCCAGCATCCCATCCTGCGAGATATGCACCAATACCTCTTCGTCAACCGGGAGCTCAGGCTGTGGCTCTGCAACCTTAACAGGACGGCCGGGATTGACATGCATGGCCTGAGCCACTGCATCGACCATCAACCCTTGAATCTTTTTCCTTTTCAAATGATACATAATGGCCTCTTCATCGGCCTTTGTAAACTTGGAAGGGGGAATGTACACCGTAAGATATACGCCATCTTCTTTATATTCCACAACAAAGCTCTGGGAACGCTGTTCGTAACTGTTCTCCTTTACCTTATGGTTTTCTTCCTCTACATAAAGCAGCAGCCTGTATGGCTTGATCACTATGCCCATCATGGTCCTGCCTTCTTGGAGTACCTCAACCTTTACCTTCCCCGGTTCCACGCCAAGGGCTTTTAAGCCTTTCTCCAGAGCACCATTATAGGTATTTCCCTCCACAATAACCTCTCGTCTCATGCTAATCCCCCTTCCAATAGATCCCCTTTAATTCTCATCAACTTATTTTTAAGCTTAAGCAGCGCTCTAGTATGAAGCTGTGAAACCCTTGACTCGGAAATGCCAAGGACCATGCCGATCTCCTTCAAGGTTAGCTCTTCAAAGTAGTACAGGCTTATGACCATCTTTTCCCTTTCAGGCAGCTCATCAATGGCTTTTGCCAGATAGCCCTTAAGCTCATTTACCTGAACCACATGCTCGGGGTCATCATATCGCCGAGAGTCTACCAATGAACTGGCTATCTCATGGAGCTGTTCTTCCAGCGAAACCACAGCAAAGGAGTGCATCTCCACCAAAGTCTTCCTCAGCTCTTCAACCGAAACTCCCAGGGTATTAGCTATCTCCTCATCGCTTGCCGTCCTACCCTCTTTTTCAACTTCATCAATAGCTTTGCACAGCTGTTTGGTCTTGGTGCGCAGCGAACGAGGAACCCAATCTTGCTTGCGTAACTGGTCTATGATAGCGCCTTTTATCCTGAACGTCGCATACGTCTCAAACTTGACGTTTCTCGATGGGTCATACTTTTCAATTGCATCCATCAATCCAAGTATCCCATAGCTTATCAAATCTTCCATATCCAAGGAGGAATTGTTTACAAAAGTCAGCCTAGATACCACGCGCTTCACCAAATAACTGTACCTTAGTAGGAGTTCATTTCTCGATTCTATTGTACTATGTTTTTTATACTCGGTCCACAAGTTTTGGAGCTCGGTGGCAGCCACTTTTTTCGACATGTCACTCTCCTCGTATTCATAGTATCTTTACGCCGTGGCCGATAGTTCTTACCACCAATTTACCATCGGCAGCATGAAATTCGATGGTTCTCCCATAATTGCCGCCAGTATCCTGGGCGACAATGGGTATATCGTGCTGCCGTAACACCTCAATGGTGGCCTGTACATTCCTCTCGCCGATATTCAAAACCTCGCTGGCACTGCCTTTCAACGAAAACATCTGTGCTCCTCCTGCAATTTTGGCAATTATCCTCTCCTTTTTTGCATTCATCTTTATCATCAGTTCAAGCAGGCACTCGACGGCCGTATCCACAAATTTTGCCTTATTCCGATTGTTCTTTATCAGCTTGCTCGATGGCAGCATTATATGGGCCAGCCCAGCCGTTTTGGTGGCCTTATCATACAGCGCAATTCCAACGCACGAACCCAAACCCAGGGTAACCAGCACTCCATCCTCTGCAATAACCTTTAAATCGCCCATGCCGACCTTGACTACTCGATCCATTTACCCAACCCCTAAAGCCTTAAGAATGACATTAAAAGACTCCATATCAGGTATGACTATAAAATGGCTCCTAAACCGGTCCGTTCCGTTTATCAGATCGGTTTCTATAAACATTGCCTTATCGCTGGTTTGACCGAATTGAATCATAGGAACGCTTAAGATAGCTCCCAGCATATCACAGGCAAAATAGGGGACAGATGGTTTGGTGGTCAGTCCGGTAAACGAGGATATGGCCCCCAGATAGGCAGCTGTAAGTATATTCCCGAGCTCTTCCAATGCCGATACCTCAATTTCAGAAAAGTCCCGATTGGAAATACTGCCACAAGCATTTCCTAACAACAGCCCTGTGATACGCTTGGCTGAAATTACATCCAGCACCAATAATACAGTGCCGCTTATATCGCCTTTAAACTCAAGATATATGCCCACTACAGGGGTTTCAGCTCCCTCCATTATGTCTTCCAAATCTTTAAACTCGGCTATCTTTACCTCGGGAACATTCATGTCGATTCGCCTGTTTAGCATCTTTGAAAGGGATGTAGCAGCATTGCCAGCTCCAATCGTGCCTATCTCCCTCAATATATCCAAATACAGGGAATTTATATCATCAAAGGAAAATGACATAAACCTTACACTCCTAGCCTTTTCAGTTTAACAGCCATTCCAAAGTACGGGGTATATCTACTATCATAACCGGCTTATCTCCAAAGTTTATGAGCCCGGAGATGACCACCTTTCTCTTTCCATCTAAAGCTTCCCCGCCCCACTGCACTCCATCTTGAGGTATATTCAATATCTCGGTTACCCGGTCAACTATCATCCCTATTCGGCACTCGTCGTATCGCAGTATTGCTATCCGCGTTGCATCGTCAGCCGTCTTTTCTTCATAGCCCAGCATGCGCCTCGCGCTCATCACCGGCATTACATCCCCTCTCAAGTTGATGATCCCTAGTACCTCGGGGGGACTGTGGGGCACTCTGGTTATCTGCGTCATCCTCTCTATGGACTCCACAAACAGCACATCTACAGCGTATATTTCATCATCTATCTCAAAGGCTATGTACTGCTTAAGCTGACCGCTCTCTGACAATTTCATGACCCCCCTTTAAATCAAGTGGTTTACATCCAGGATGAGCACCACACGCCCATCACCCAGGATAGTGGCTCCTGACACGATCTTGATCTTGGAAAGCGCTTTTCCCAGCGGCTTGATGACTATCTCCTGCTGGCCTATCAGCTCATCCACAGACAGTGCCGCCAACCTTTCTCCCTTCTTTACTATCACAGCAGTGACCACATCATCCGCCTTAACCTCTCCGGGACATTCCAGCACCTTTGCCAGTCGGAGAAAAGGTATTAGAAGTCCGCGATAATCGATGAACTCTTTTTGGCGTACCAGCTTTATAGATTTTGCAGGTATTTCTATTATCTCTTTTATGGAACCTATAGGTATGGCATAAACCTCCTGCCCTACGGATACAAGCAAAGCCTGAATGATGGAAAGGGTTAGAGGCAATCTGATTATAAACCGCGTTCCGTGGTTTGGACGGCTGTCTATATCAACCACACCGCCAATGGACTCGATTTTGGTCTTAACCACATCCATCCCCACACCGCGCCCTGAAATGTCGGTTACTTTTTCAGCAGTGCTGAAACCCGCTTCAAATATAAACTGCAATATCTCCTGCTGGCTTAAGGTTTCGGCTTCCTCGCGTGACACCAGCTTTTGCTCTATCGCGCGCTTTAAAACCTTGTCGATATCTATGCCCCTTCCATCGTCGCTGACCTCTATCACCACGCTATCGCCATCATGATAGGCTTTAAGCTCCACAAGCCCGGCAGAGGGTTTACCAAGGGCTATACGCTCCTGAGGAGTTTCTATACCGTGGTCAATGGCATTTCTGATGAGGTGTATTAGCGGCTCCCCGATCTCATCGATGATGGTCCGGTCAACCTCTGTTTCGGCTCCGAATATGTTGAGCTTGACTTCCTTGCCCGTACTCCTGGCTAGATTCCGAACCGTTCTGGGAAATTGTTCAAACACCACCTGGATAGGGATCATCCTTACTTTCATTACAGCGTCATGGAGCTCTCCTGTCACCCTGCCCAGATACTCCAACGATTCGGCCATTACCGCCGTGTCGCCATACCGCTGCAAATCTTGTAGGCGGTTCTTTATGATGATCAGCTCGCTGACCAGGTTCATGAGCCTATCCAGCCTTTCGATATCAACCCTGATGCTCCTGCCGGTTCCCCTGGATATCTTATCCTTAATTTGGGGCGCAGCCGTCCTATCCGTCTCCTGGGCTTGGGGTTTCTTGCTTTGGCTGTGGCCGTGTATATCATCCGGGTGAATTTCCCTTATATCGATGCTTTCTATCTCCGAAATGCTGTCCAGCTCCTTCTTTATAGTGTCGAGCTCGGCTTTGCATACCGCCACCACTGAAAAAGATAGATCAAATTTTTCCTCTTCTATGTCCTGAGCCGAAGGGTTGGAATAAATTATATGGCCAAAGTTTTCGATGGCTTTAAAGATTATGTACGCCCGGGCAGCCTTCATGAGGCAGGTCTCCTTGAGCCTAACTTCTATGTAATAAGGCGTAAATCCGTTTTTCACTGCTTCCTCCATCACGTGTAAATGGTGATCGGCCAGGGGTAAGCCTTCTCTTTCCAGCTTTTGTGGGCTATGGTCCGCATCCTTGCTACCTGAATCATCTACAAGGCCCTGAAGTTTAGCACTTATATCGTTTATATCCATGAAATCCTCCATGCCCTTGTCTATAATGCCTTGGAGTAACCCATCAAGGATATCCAAAGCCTCAAATAGCGCATCCATAATGTCGGCGCTCACGTCCATATTTCCTTTTCTAATTTTATCCAGCACATTTTCCATGGCATGCGCCAGGTTTGCCATGTTTTTAAAGCCCATGCTACCAGCCATGCCCTTTAAGGTGTGGGCCGATCGAAATATCTCGTTTATCACGTCAGCATTGTCCGGCTGCTGTTCCAGCACAAGAAGGTTGTTATTCAGGTTTTGAAGATGTTCTTTGCTCTCCTCGATGAATAGTTTCATATACTGTTCGTTATCCATTGAATTAACCCCCCAATCCTTTTGCTTTGTACAAGGCTATGCTCCTCACGAAGGCTCCCTTTTATAGTCTGCCTGCTTAATCTATATGAGGCCTTTTGCCTTTAACCTGCGCTGCTGCTGAAATATGAACCGAATTAACCTATCCCGCTCGGATTCTAAAATATCGACAAACTTAATCCCCGCTTCAAATCTGTAATGACCCTCCACGCAGGGACTAACCCTTATAACCAGCCCTTTTAATTCAAGGAAATCTTTTTCACCGATTGAAAGGCGGCATTCCAGCTGTTGGCCTGGCTTCAATTCCTCATCGGTCAAAAGCCGCATCCCACCGCCGCTTACGTCTACAGTATAAGCTTTGATATAATCCGTCCTGTCTGGCTGATTGTTCTGATCAGCCAACCTGAAAAGGACAGGCAAATTTATCTTTAACCTGTAAAAGTTACGCCTCTGAATCCTGTGTATGGGTGAAACTCGCTTTAGGCGTATAAGCTGTATCGCCTCTGTCTGCTGTCGGTCCATGACCTCGGCCTCAAAGTAGAACTGTCCCCGCTCGCGAAAGAAATTTACCGTTACTCTTTGCCCAATGGCCAACACGACAGGCTCCCCTTTTATCGTGGGCATGGTAATGAGCAATTCATCATCTTGAGGGACATCCTGCACCATGCTGAAACAGGTTTTGGGATCCGCATTTAAACGTCCCCGTACCACCACCTCGATTTTCTCTCCAACATTTATGGCGTCTTTTATAAGCATGGTGTTCCCATCAACCCCCTAAAGCGCTTTTCGCTTAAAGTCCAACAGCTTAAGAAACTGGTTTACATATCCTCTAAATCCTTGTGCCTCACCGACGTCGGCCCGCTCTCCTGCCACTATAGCGTGGGCCATGGCATACACCTGCCTTGATGCATGGCTTCTTGGGTATTCCAGCACAAAAGGCCTTTGCCGTTTGGTAGCCTTCACCACCGCATCGTCATACAGGATATACCCCAGAGGTTCCAGTTTGACATCAAGAAACCTTTCAGCCACCCTTATAAACTTGTCCATAACGTCCGTTGCCTCCTGGGCGCTCTCGGCCCTATTGACCACCACCCTTAAGCTCATATCCTTCTTTATGGATACCACCGATTTCACCAGAGCATATGCATCGGTTACCGACGTAGGTTCGGGCGTGGTGATAACAATGGCTTCGTTGGCAGCCAGAATCATCCGAATAACCTTGTCGGAGACACCAGCTCCAGTATCTATCATTATTATATCTGCTAGATCGTCCAATCGCTCAAGCTGCTTCATCAGGACTTCCATATCCTGGGTGGAAAGGTTTAGGAGCTCCCATATACCTGATCCTCCTGCAATGAATCTGATACCACATGGGCCTTCGACTATAACCTCTTCAATGCTCTTTTTGTTGGTAATTACATGGAACAAATTGTACCTGGGGATCATCCCAAGCATTACGTCTATGTTGGACAGCCCGAAATCTGCATCTATAATGAGCGTCCTGTGTCCCATGCTGTTTAAAGCGATGGCACAGTTGAGGGTGAAATTGGTCTTGCCCACACCGCCCTTTCCGCTGGTTACAGTTATGATACGCCCCTTTTGAAGCGAGGCACGCTGCCTTTCCCTTAACTCATTTACAATCTGCCTTAACTTTTCGGCCTGGTCCATCAAACTTCCACCCTCTTCATAATACAGGATAACAGCTTATTAGGGTCAGCCACCTCTATATCATCGGGCACGCTCTGGCCGGTAGCTATGTACGACAGCGGCCTACCGCTGATATGGCGGCAGTTTAATATGATCCCATAGCTGGAAGCTTCATCCACTTTAGTGAACAGCAGCTTGTAATCGGGCAAAAAGCTGTAGCTCCTTATTATATTTAAACACCCGGAATAGCTTGTGTTGCAGCTCAGAACCAGATAGACTTCATCGGCCTTGCTCAAAGAGATTAGCTCCAATATTTCCTTTTCCTGCGCCCTGTCCCTGATGCTCTTGCCAGCCGTATCTATAAACACCACATCTTTATCATTGTGTTCTTGGAGAGCATCTACCACCTCCCGGGGCGAATACACGATGCTCAAGGGAAGCTCCATGATCTCTGCATATATCTTGAGTTGGTCCACCGCTGCAATCCTATATGTATCGGCGGTTATGAGCCCAACTCTCATCTGCTTTTGTATGGAAAATATGGCTGCCAGCTTTGCCAGAGAGGTGGTCTTGCCAACTCCGGTAGGACCAACGAATATCACCACTTTACGCCTGCCAGGCGATACCTCCAAAGGCCGAGAAGGCCCAATGCGCTCCATCAGCACCTGTTCCAAACACCGCTTGAAATCAGCAGAGCTCCTCTCGTGAAGCAGACCAGCTTTTTGTATGATGTCCTTTGCGATGTCCTCGTTTACCTCATTTTTAACAAGCATCTCATAATATGGAATGTATTCGTGTTTTATGTTTAGGTCTGCACGGCCTTCCGTTGCTTTTAAGCTACTCGTCAATTTGTCTAACATTTCACCCATATTGGCGATCTGAGCTTCTAGTTTCTCCAAAACCCGACTGGTATCATCCTGCCTACCTAACAGAGCATAGCTTGTAGCGTTGGCTGACATTACCCGGCGGGGGATGAAATTTTCCTCCCTGGATTCATCGGCAGCTGCCACCACTTCAATGAGCGGCCTTTTAAACCAACCCATTATCCCCTTTTGTCGTACCTTGCGGGTGCTGAGTATGAGGGCATCTTTACCCATTTCAGCCTTTACCTTTTGCATAGTCTCCTGAACGGTATGGCCGATATACCTCTTCACCTTCATAGCTTTAAGCTTTCACCACCCCCACTGACCGTATCTCCACCGAGCTATCCAGCTCATTATATGACAAAACCACCAAGTCGGGCGCTACCTGCTCGGTCAGCTTCTTGAAATACATCCTCACCACCGGCGCTGTCAGCACTATGGGCTGCAAGCCCAGAGAAGTGAACTTTTCCAGCTCCCTGGTGAGGCTTTTAAATATGGATTGCACTTTATTGGGCTCTAAAGCCAAATAAGAACCGTGCTCGGTTTGCTGAACGCTATCCATTATGGTCTTTTCAAGCTCAGGGGCAAGCGTTAAAACTTTTGCCTTTTTGTCGGGCACAAATCTCAACGTAATGGTGCGGGATAGGGCCTGACGCACATATTCGGTCAGCATGTCGGGATCTTTGGTTATATTGCCGTAGTCAGCCAGCGTTTCCAGTATGGTAACCATGTCTCGTATGGGCACGTTTTCCTTTATCAGGTTGGACAGAACTTTTTGGACCTCGCCAAGGCTCAAAGTTTTTGGCACCACTTCCTCCACCAATGCTGGATACTTTTCCTTCAAGTTATCCAGCATGGTCTGTACGTCCTGCCGATTGATAAGCTCATAGCCGTGCTTCCTGATGACCTCGGTAAGGTGGGTGGATATAACCGAAGGCGCATCCACCACAGTATAGCCCAGCATCTCGGCCTTTTCCCTCTGATGCTCTTTAATCCATTTGGCGGGCAAGCCAAAGGCGGGTTCCACCGTATCGATACCTTCTACAGGCTGCTCAACGGTCCCCGGATCCATGGCCAGTAGATGGTCGGGCAAAACCTGCCCCCTGGCCACCTCAACTCCCTTCACCTTTATGACGTATTCGTTGGGATCTAGCTGTATGTTGTCCCTCAGCCTTATTACCGGCACAATGAGACCTAGGTCCAATGCCATTTGCCTTCGTATCATGACTATCCTGTCCAACAGATCTCCGCCCTGGTTGACGTCAGCCAAGGGTATAAGGCCATAGCCAAATTCGACTTCCAGGGGGTCAATTTCCAAGAGCTGCATTACGTTTTCGGGCTTTCGCATCTCCTCCAGTACATTCTCGGAAGTAGCCTCCTGCCCAGCAGTCGTCAACGCCTCCCTGGAGGCCCGCATCATGATATAACCCATATAGGCCATGCCAGCCCCCATTATAAACAGTATCCAGCGCGGAAAGCCCGGGAAAAAACCCATAACAAACAGAAGAACCGATGCCAGTATAAGCACCAGAGGCTGATCAGTTACCTGCTTAACCAGGTCCCGTCCCAAATTGGATTCGGAAGCTGCTCTGGTGACGATAATGCCGGTAGCGGTGGAAATAAGCAAAGCGGGAATTTGGCTCACCAGCCCATCGCCTATGGTCAATATGGTATACCGCTCAAGCACCTCTTCAATAGACATCCCCATCTTGGTCAGACCAATTATAATGCCGCCCACTATGTTTATGATGGTGATCAAAATCCCCACTATGGCATCGCCTTTTACGAATTTGCTGGCACCGTCCATGGCGCCGTAAAAGTCGGCCTCCTGCTGTATCCTTTGCCTGCGCCTTTTAGCCTCGTTCTCGTCAATAAGCCCAGCGTTCAGATCGGCGTCTATCGCCATCTGCTTTCCGGGCATGGCATCCAGGGTAAAGCGCGCTGCGACTTCCGCTACCCTCTCGGCCCCTTTAGTAATGACGATGAACTGCACGATTATTATGATTAGAAACACAATGGCCCCCACCACCAGGTTGCCCTGTACGACAAAATTGCCAAAGGTTTCGATCACCCTTCCGGCCGAACCTTTGCCCAGAATAAGCTTGGTAGACGATATGTTGAGGGCCAAGCGAAAAAGGGTGGCGATGAGGAGCACCGAAGGAAATACCGCAAAATCCAGCGGCTCCTTTACGTAAAGGGTGACAAACAGTATGACCAACGACAAAGAAAGATTGATGGTGAGGAGTATGTCCATCATGACTTCATTCAGCGGTAGGATGATAAGAAGAACGACGGCTACCATTATAAATGCGATGAAGACGTCTGCAAACTTCAACCTCCAAAACCTCCCCCTCAAATACGTTTCCCCTTCACGCTGTAAACAAAGGCAAGAACTTCTGCCACCGCACGGAACAGCTCAGGGGGTATGGTTTGTCCTACCTCGGTGGATTTATATAGCATCTGAGCCAGAGGCTTGTTTTCCACTATATACACCCCATGCTTTTTGGCTATCTCCTTGATCTTGAGCGCGACATAATCCTGTCCCTTGGCCACCACCACTGGTGCATCATGTTCTTTTGGATCATAGCGCAAAGCCACCGCGAAATGTACGGGGTTGGTTATGACCACATCCGCCTTGGGTATTTCCTGCATCATCCTGCGCAAGCTAATCTGCCTTTGCCGCTCGCGGATGCGAGAGCGAATAAGGGGATGCCCTTCCACTTCCTTGAATTCATCCTTCAACTCCTGCTTGGTCATCCTAAGGCTCTTTTCATACTCCCACCATTGATAGAAATAGTCGAACACCGCAAGTATGATGAACACCACTGCCATCTTGATTCCGATGTTATAGGCCATATTTGCCATTACAATAAAGCTATTTCTAAGGCCCAATTGAGCCAGTTGGGCAAGTGACTTTATATCTGCCATAAACTCTTGGTAGGATATGAAACCCACTATAGCCAGCTTCAGCAGAGACTTTAACAGTTCAACAAAGGTTCTCTTTGAAAATATCCTCTTTAAGCCTTCCAGAGGGTTTATACGGCTCAAATTGGGCATGAGTGGCCTCGTGGTAAATATAAAACCAACCTGGCAGAAGTTGATGGCCAGCCCGGCCACCATAATCAGCCCACATATCGGCAGCACCGCCAGTGCTACCGTATACACTATCTCCTTGACCATTGCCAAAATTCCGACCTGTGTATTAAGCTGCTCAATGAGGCCATCAGCTTGAAGATATCTATTATATGCCCGATACAGCTTATCCATCACAAAAGAGGAGGTAAGCTTTAAAGCCAACAGCCCTATCACAAGGGTTGCGGCAGAACTCAATTCTACACTTTTGAAGACCTGACCTCTTTCCCTTGCCTCCCTCCTCTTTTTGGGAGTGGCCTTCTCGGTCCTTTCCTCGGCAAAAAGCTGAAGGTTCATGCGCATCATTGCAGATTCAACCCTTGTATTACGCTCCTTATTCCTTTGAACATAGAACTAAAGGCACCGTCCATCATGCTTATCAATACTGGGACCGCCAAAAACAGCACCACCAGCCCTATCAGTATTTTAAAGGGCAGCCCGATAACGAAGACGTTCATCTGCGGTATTGCCCTCACCAATATGCCAAATACCACCTCGGCCAACAAGGCCGAAGCTATGGCTGGCACCGCCATCTTCAATCCCAGCACGAAGAACTCCACAAACATGTTAAACAGCGGGCGCACTATATCCCCAGATAATGCCGCTTTTCCCAAGGGCAATGCCTCAAAGCTATACATCAGCAGCCTGATGAGGGCATGATGTCCATCCATAGCGAAAAACAACACCATGGCAAGCACATTGTTAAAATTGCCCACTAAGGGGATCTGTATGTTGGTCTGGGGGTCCAGTATATGCACAACGCCAAAGCCTATCTGGTTGTCTATTAACTGCCCTGCCAGCAAGAAAGCCGAAAAAGTAAACAGCACCACATAGCCCATGATAAGGCCAATAAAGATTTCCTTTATGATATAAAATGCCAGCTCTATGTAAGAGCTTATATCCATTGCCTCATCATAAACGGGGTAATAAACCGCTGCAATAAAGGTCAGCGCCAGTATAAGCCCTATGGTGAAGATGGCAGGAACGTTCCTTCTACCGAATACCGGCGACATGAAGAACATGCCAGATATCCTGGCCAGCGCCAAAAGCACAGCATCGATGTTTAATAAAATCCTTCCAAGAGCATCCAGCATCTTCTGTTCACAATCCCAGTATGGTATTTATGCTATTATACAGCCTGAGCGTGAAATTTACCATGGTCTCTAAAATCCATGATCCGAATATGATAAGCGCAACAGCTACTGCCAAAATTTTGGAGATGAAAACGAGGGTATGCTCGTTTATCTGCGTAATGGCCTGGAATATGGCCACGATGAGGCCTACCACCAGGCTCAGCCCCAGCATGGGAGCCGCCAGCAAAATCCCCGTGTATATGGCCTGTTGCGCCAACGTTATTATCTCCCTCTGGCTCATTGCATCACTTCCCTTCATCTGAATCCTGCCACCAAATTTTTAATCACCAGGTTCCATCCGTCCACCATTATAAACAGCAGTATCTTAAGGGGCAGGGAGATCATAACAGGAGGCAACATCATCATTCCCATCGACATGAGGGTACTGGCCACCACCATATCCACGATGATGAAGGGTACATATATCAAAAAGCCGATCTGAAAGGCGGTCTTAAGCTCGCTGGTTATAAAGGCCGGTATCACCACGCGCATAGATATATCGTCATAGGTATCGGGTTGCTCCTGGCCTGAAAGCTCCAAAAACAATGTCAGATCCTTCTCCCTGGTCTGTTTTAACATGAATTCCCGTATGGGCTTTATGGCCTGCTGGGCAGCAACATGTTGGTTTATGTCCCCCTTAAGATAGGGTTGAATGGCACTTTCATTTATCTGAGACATAATAGGTGCCATCACAAAAAAAGTGAGAAAAAGTGCAAGCCCTATTAAAACCTGGTTGGGCGGCGTCTGCTGTGTCCCCAAAGCATTTCTTACAAAAGCCAGTACGATTATTATACGGGTAAAGGCGGTCATCATTATGAGGATGGAAGGCGCCAGCGCTAGTACCGTCAGGATCCCCAGTATTTCCAGGCTATCCACCACATCCTGGGGCGATTGGGCGGCCTCCACCTCTAAACGGGGAATGGGGATAGAGGGCTGTGCATAAGCTCTGTAAGCCCATATAAGAGATAAGGATATCAGTACAACAAACAACATAACCACAAAAAGCAGCTTCTTAAGCATCCCCATTCGCCTCACCTTTTAGCTTTTTCACATAATTCCCCAATAGCTTGGCAAAGGTCCCGTTTTCCTCTTCGGAATGAAGGGGTATCAGGTCTTGCTGGGTAATCTGCCCTAAAAACTCCATATTCTGGCCTGTAATTCCCACTATGTAGTATTGATTGCCCACCTGTATTAGGCACACCCACTTATCCCTTCCCAAAAAGATTCGATCGATTACCTTTATGTATTTTCCACTGGTATAGCCGCCAAACTTGGTGCCCACAAACCGCGCCGTTAGATAGGCCAGGGCCAAAACGACTATAAATGCTATTAAAATGCCTATAGCACGGAGTATCTCTTCCATCTTTCCATTCATCCAATAATCTTTTTTACTGATTCAATAACCCTCTCGGCCTGGAAGGGTTTAACAACGAAATCTCGTGCTCCCGCCTGTATCGACTCGATCACCATGGCTTGCTGTCCCATAGCAGAACACATCATTATCTTGGCATCCGGGTTTATCTTCTTAATCTCACGAACCGCTTGTATGCCATCCATCTCGGGCATGGTAATATCCATAATAACCAGGTCTGGCTGAAGCTCCTTATACTTTTCAACAGCCTTCAACCCGTTTTCAGCCTCGCCGGCTATTTCATATCCATTCTTGGTCAGTATATCCTTGAGCATCATGCGCATAAATGCGGCATCATCCACCACCAAAATCCTTTTCCCCATAATCATCCTCCCTTTTGTTCATGAATATTATCGTATTAAAGACAAAGCTCATTTAAGGCTCGATATCCTTTTGTCAGGGCTTATTATATCAGTAATCCTAACGCCAAAACTGTCGTCAATTACCACCACTTCTCCTTTGGCTATTACCTTCCCGTTCACCAGCACGTCTATGGGCTCACCGGCCATCTTGTCCAGCTCTATTACAGAACCGACGTTGAGCTCAAGGATTTCTTTTATCAGCTTATGGGTCCTCCCCAGCTCCACCGAGACCTGCAGCGGCACATCCAGTATCAAATCGAGATTGTTCCTGCTGGCGCTTGCAGCCTTTTCCTCCAAGGGCTGAAATGAAACAGGCTGCACATTAATGGGCTGGGCTTTTGACTCCTCGGCAAAAACCTTATTCTCATGTTGGCTTACCTTATACTCCTGTTGGTTTCTCGAACCTTGCGCGGTCTGTGACGGTTCTTGAGAGCTGGAGACATCGCTCACTTGCTGTGTAGCTGCCTGCTGGTATTGCCCCAGCAAATTGCTCAGCAAGTCCTTTGCAAAATCAATAGGCAATAACTGCATGATATAGCTATCTATAAGCCCCTCGACCACCATCTTAAAGTTGATCCGGACTATGGGCTCATCGGATTTAAAAAGGGTATTGGAGAAATCCCCGCTGAAATCCATGATAAAAGTATTGGGCGGCGATATCAAAATGCTCTTGTTGAACATGGTGGACAATGAAGTACATGCAGAACCCATCATCTGATTCATCACTTCGCCTATGGCGCTTAAGTGCAGGTCGGTAATCTCCCCCTCAATATTGGTACCGCCTCCACCCATCATCAGGTCAGTGATGATCTTGACATCCCTATCCTGTATTATCAGTATGTTTGTCCCTTCCAATCCTTGGGTATACTTCACCTCTGCAGCTACAAAGGGAATGGGATACTGCCTTGCCAGCTCCTTAATAGTGGTTATAGTCACTTCAGGGGTGGTGATGGTCACCTTCTTGCCCACCAGGGTTGAAAGGGTAGTTGCCGCAGCACCCATGCTGATGTTGCCTATTTCTCCTATGGCATCAATCTCTTCCGGGGCAAGCTGCTGCGACGGTTGCATGGCAATATCCTGACCTCTTAGCAGAGCGTCTATTTCTTCCTGGGATAACATTTCGTTCATGTCCATGTTTTAAATCTTTCCCCCTTCTTCGCATATACTGGTAATTTGAACAGCTAAGTTATGCTTTTTCAAGCCCACAATTCCGCAAAACTTTTTGACATCGCCAACGTAGATGGCGATATCCTCATCGACTTTCTTATCCAGTTTGATGACATCACCTTTCTGAAGCTCTATTAGCTCTCTGATGGTAATGCTGGCCTGCCCCAACACCGCCCTCACTTCAACAGGAGTGGCCTCTATCTGAGCCGCTAACAACTGGTAGTACTTGCGCTCGTCTTCTTCAGCAAGCTTTGTGGAGAACCAGTGCTTGGAGCTCAACCGCGATATAATAGGTTCAATGACTAGGTAAGGAATGCATATGTTCATCATCCCCTCGACCTCTCCGATGTGAGCATCAAGGGTTACTATGGCAATGGGTTCGTTTGGCGAAATTAGCTGAGCAAACTGGGCATTTGTCTCTATGTGCTCAAGCGTAAACTCAGCATTGACTACGTTAGCCCATGAGCTGTTCATAATGGGCAAAAGCTGTCTTATTATCCTTTCGATCAGCACAATCTCGATCTCGGTAAAATCCCTGACTTTCTCAGGGGCCAAGCCCAGACCGCCCAACATGCGGTCGATGATGGCATACACCACATTGGGCGAAAACTCCAGTATTATGGAACCCTTCAATGGCCTGAAGCCGATGATCCCCAAAACGACAGGAGCAGGGAGTGAATTGATGAACTCGCCGTATGTCTGCGGTTCCACCGATACCAGTTCTATCTGGCAATAGGTGCGCAGGATTCCCGAAAAATACGACCCCATCAGCCTCGCCAAGTTTTCGTGTATGATCTGGAGGGTACGAAGCTGATCTTTGGCAAATTTTTTGGGCCTTTTAAAATCGTATACGCTAACCTTTTTTTCGCGCGCCTCTTCCTTTATCTCGTTTATGTTTACCTCCCCAGCCATAAAAGCTTCCAGGAGAGCGTCAATTTCTCGCTGCGACAGTACTTCAGCCACAAAATAGTACCTCCCTTACCCCTTTATTGCATCACAAATTCGTTAAAATATATGCCGATGATAGAATGAATCTTTAAGGTTTCCTCTAACTCCTGTTTTATTCGATTTCTCAAAATTTCCTGAATATCGCTGCGTTTTATGTCATCTTCCGAAACATCCCGCAGTATCGAAATGATCCTATCCCTTACCTTATGCGAATTCTTGTTTAAAACATCCACGTCATTCTGGTTTCCAACTTCTATGGATATATCTACTTTTATATAATGGTCACCGCCCTTTAAATTGGTGATAAAAGGCTGGTCATCGTGAAACACAAAGATTTTCTTATTTAAGTTATCCTCATAATCTTGCGGAAGACCATTAACTGCATTTGATGGATTCAGTATCAGATACAATATAAACCCCATCCCAACAAATAAAACCCCAAAAAGCGGTATTACTATTGCCAACAACTTCTTCATATCCATATCCCTACTTAACCCCTTTACTCTATAGTTTGTACATTATCTACATTGATAGCTTTCACTATCTGTACATCAACCCGCCTGTTCTTAGCCCTTCCCTCTTCCGTTTCATTTGAGGCTATGGGATAATACTCTCCATAACCTTCACCGGACAGCTTATTTCCCGGAAAACCATGCTTTTCCTGAAAATACCTTACAACCTTTATGGCCCTGTCAGCCGAAAGCTCCCAGTTTGTAGGATAAAATATGGTGTTTATTGGCTGCGTGTCGGTGTGCCCCTCGACGCGCACTCTGTCAATTTGGTCAATGTAATTGAGCAATATATTGGCTATTCGGTCAAGTATTTCCTTGGCTTCGGGCTTGAGTTCGGCCTTACCCACATCAAATAGCACGTAATCCTTAAAGCGGATAAGGATTTCAGTCTGTGTAGGCGAGAGCTCAAGCTGTGCCGGAATTTTATTTTGAGCTATGTACTGGCTCATTTGCTCATAAAGCTTTAGAAATGGATCCACCTGCCCAATATTCTTTTGCTTTCCATGCCCCTCCTGCATCTTGTTTCCCACAAGCTTTTCCAGATCAACGGGTGAAATCCCACTTTGATTCACCCCCGGTATATCGCTGATGCTGGCCCCACCTTCCAGGATCCCAATGCTTCCCCTCAACGACTCCACCACTGCTTCCCATTTTTGCATGTCTATAATGGAAAAGGAGTACAGCATTACGAAAAACGTCAAGAGTAAAGTCACCATATCCGAATAGGTGGTAAACCATTCAGCCACCCCACCAGATGACTTTTTGGCTCTTCGTTTCCTTGCCATTTTATATCTCACCTGCGTTTGAATTGTTGTCTAAAGCCTTTCTCTCTTGCGGTGACAAAAACGCTTTAAGCTTTTCTTCTATGATTCTGGGGTTTTCCCCCGCTTGTATGGAAAGTATACCTTCCAGCATAATCTCCTTGTATAGCATCTCCTGTGCGCTT
>NZ_VSCO01000176.1:0-3268 GCF_047459465.1 Caldicoprobacter sp.
AGTAAGTAGATGTTTTCGTGTGCCGCAGGGTAGCCTGGTCGGAGTAAACTGTTCGATTCCCGCCTGTAGGTGTCAAATCGAAGGCAGGTGCACGGCATTACTATTACAGCAAGCTGCGGCTTAAGCCGCAGTTTATCTATTTTTTTGGCTACATTTTGTGGTTGTTTATGTTATAATAGATTAGGCCCAATCATGAGCGCGGTTTTACGTATCCTGGTTCCTTTATTGGGAATGCCTATAAAATGCTGTATTTGAAAGTGTGCGTTTTTTGCACCAAGACGTAAGACGGTCTATGCGATTTGAAGAGCATTTGGCTTAAATTTTGATAGACATTGGCTATATAGGTTATATCTTACACGGGAGAGCGGGTGAGCGGTTTGAGATATACGGCACTGTATCGCCAGTGGCGGCCTGAAACCTTTGATGAAGTGGTGGGACAAGATGCTACCATACGCATACTAAAAAATCAGATAAAGAGTAACCGCATTGCCCATGCCTATCTGTTTTGCGGTTCACGGGGCACGGGCAAGACCAGCACGGCCAAGGTGCTTGCCAAGGCCGTCAACTGTTTGAATCCAGTAGACGGCAATCCATGCCTTAGATGTGAAGTGTGCCAAAAACTTTCAACGGGCAGCAGCATGGATATAATTGAGATAGACGCCGCTTCCAACAATGGAGTGGATGAGATAAGAGAGCTGCGGGATAAAGTCAAGTATCCTCCTGTGGTTGGACGTTATAAGGTATATATCATAGACGAGGTGCACATGCTTTCTATGGGAGCTTTTAATGCTTTGCTCAAAACGCTAGAAGAGCCACCGGAGCATATAATATTTATCCTGGCTACCACAGAACCTCACCGCCTGCCAGCCACTGTTCTATCCAGGTGTCAGAGGTTTAACTTCAAGAGGATAGCCAACAAGGATATTGTAAGTAGGATGGCAGAGATAGTAGGCCGGATGGGAATACAGGTTGAAACTGAGGCTTTATATACCATTGCTCGATGGGCAGAAGGTAGCATGAGGGACGCTTTGAGCCTCTTGGACCAGTGCATAGGCTTTTGCGGTGATACCGTTTCCAATGAAGATGTGCTGGCAGTACTGGGGACAGCAGATCAAGGTTTTGTTTTCACCGTGGCAGAGAATATAATAGAGGGGAATGTTTCTGAGCTGTTCTATCAGGTTGAACAGCTTATAAACGATGGGCGAGACGTAGGCGTATTTTTGAAGGAATTAATAAACCATATGAGAAATTTGTTGGTAGTTAAGGTGTGTAACGACGCTAAACAGCTGTTGGATGTGGGGGAAGATACCTTTAAAGCCTATGTGCAGCAGGCCAAGAAGGCTAGCCAGGAAAGGTTGACAAGGGCCATAGATATCTTGTGCAGCGCCGAATCGGAGATGAGATGGAGTTCTCAGCCCAGGGTTGCGTTGGAGATAGCTCTGGTAAAGATTTGTAGGCCGGAGCAAGATGTGACGTTGGATGCCCTGCTGGACAGGGTGGCAAAGCTGGAACAGCAGATAGAGAGCGGTGTTGTGGTTAAACAGCCATCGCCTTCTAAAAGAAGCGTACGGGCTGCAGGTAAGTCTCAAGCGGTTGAGAAAGATGGGGCGACAGGCTTAAAGGAAGGAGAAAAAGGCAACAACTATGATGAAGATGCAGCAAACGTCTGGGCAGAGGTACTGGAAACAATAAAGAAAGAGCGTATAGCATTGTATGGATTATTAAAGGATTGCGGATTTGCTCTAGAAGAAAAGGGTGTAGCGGTTTTAAGCTTTTCTCCGGATCAACAATTTTTTATGGAATCAATAAACAAGGAAGAAAATAGAAGTTTTGTTGAAAAAGTTATTGAAAGGGTGACAGGTAAACAGGTAAAGGTCAAATGTGTTTTAGCCGCACAGGGGCATACTACCGATGAGAGAAAAGAGAGTTTTCAGAATGAGGATATATTAGAGAAAGCTATAGATATATTTGGTGCTGATTTTGTGGAAGTAGTTGATGATTGATAGGAAAGCCAATATAATAGAAAAAAGGGTTGTGTTTATGTGAGAGAAAAGGAGGAATATAAAGCAATGGCACGAGGCGGATTTCCAGGTGGTTTTCCTGGTATGGGCAATATGAATCAGCTGATGAAGCAGGCAAAAAAATTGCAGGAGCAGATGGCAAAGCTTCAGGAAGAGCTGGAGCAAATGACGGTTGAGGCTTCGGCTGGTGGCGGAGTGGTTACCGTTGTGGCCAATGGGAAGAAGGAGATTGTAGAGGTAAAGATCGCTCCAGAGGCGGTAGACCCTGATGATGTTGAAATGCTCCAAGACCTCATAGTGGCAGCTGTGAATGAGGCCTTAAGGCGAGTAGATGAAAGGGTACAGGAAGAGATGGGCAAATTAACGGGAGGTTTGTCTATACCCGGCATTTTCTGATAGAGATCTTATTTTGATTTCAAACGGGCGGTATTATGGATTTGCCAGGCCATCTAATATTAGCTCTGATTTAAGCCTATAGGGTGAGTTGTAGGCGTTTTTTGGTTTAATGATAGAGTTTGGAAAAAGGCATATGACATCTTTATTTGTGCTGAAAGCAGGATATAATCGGATTGAAAAACTCGCCGCAATGCGTTTTATAGAGAGAAAACGAAAAATATGAGAGAGGTAATGATATGGACTACTACATTGAACCTATTGCACGGCTGATCGGTGAATTGTCTAAACTCCCGGGCATTGGAAATAAGACCGCTCAGCGGCTAGCTTTTTATATCATAAACATGCCCGATGAGCAGGTGGGGCAGCTTGCTAGCGCTATTGCCGAGGTTAAAAGCAAGATCAGATATTGTTCCGTCTGTCAAAACATTACCGATGTGAATCCCTGTAGGATATGTTCCAATCCACAGAGGGATCCTTCCGTCATATGCGTGGTGGAAGACCCGCGGGATGTCATTGCTATGGAGAAAACGCGGGATTTTCATGGCCTTTATCATGTGCTCCATGGTGTCATATCTCCTATGAACGGCATAGGACCCGATGATATAAGGATAAAGGAGCTCATTGCGCGGGTAAGCGGCGATACGGTGAAGGAAGTTATACTGGCTACCAATCCCGATGTGGAAGGTGAAGCGACGGCCGTGTATATATCCAAACTGCTCAAGCCCATGGGCATAAAGGTTACACGTATTGCCCACGGACTGCCCGTTGGCGGGGATCTGGAGTACGCTGATGAGGTTACGCTATCAAAAGCGTTGGAAGGCCGGCGTGAGATGTAGCGGGTGTGATTGTTT
>NZ_VSCO01000037.1:0-15185 GCF_047459465.1 Caldicoprobacter sp.
CTATTGTGCTATCTGTTTAGTAGATTGGACAGATATTTGCTGTTGATGGTTGATACTTTGTGTATAGTTGGTTTCGTCGTGCTTCAGAGGCTGCAGCCTACCCTTGCGTTTCGCCAGGTGGAATGGTTTGGCTTGGGCAGCATTTTTTTATTGCTTACAATCCTATATGTAAAATATTTTAAGTACTGGGATAAGCTTAATTATCCTTTAATGGTTGTTGGCTTAGGAGTCTTGATACTGACACTGGCTATAGGGAAGGAGATAGGAGGGGCAAAAAACTGGATACAAATCTGGAAATACAACGTGCAGCCATCGGAATTTGTAAAGATTATCCTGGTATTGGTTTTGAGCGCTGATCTGAAGGAGAATAAGAGCAGATTAAGGCGCCTACCTGTACTGCTATTTACGGCGCTGGTGATACTGCTGGTGGTGCTGCAAAAGGATCTAGGAGCAGCATTTCTTTATTTTTGCGTCTTCGTGTTTCTCTATTATACAGCCACCTCCGACTGGCTAGTAGCCGCTGGCGCTTCATTTCTGGCTTTCATAGGCGCCGTTATAAGCTATCATCTCTTTGGGCACGTGCGAACCCGTATAGCCGCTTGGTATAATCCCTGGGCGGATGTAGAGAACAGGGGATACCAGATTGCTCAATCGTTGATAGCCATTGCCAGCGGTGGTTGGGTGGGCCTTGGCCTGGGTTTGGGTTCGCCCCATGTAATCCCTGCTTCAAAAACCGATTTCATATTTGCCGCAATTTGCGAAGAGATGGGGATAATAACCGGTGTATTCATAATAGGGCTTTATATGTTGATAATGATAAGAGGAGTAGCCATTGCCCTTAAGGCGCAAAAACCAGGAGATATGTTGCTGGCCATGGGAGCTACCATATCCCTTGCCATCCAGAGCTTTACTATAATAGGCGGGGTTATTAAGATGATACCCTTGACGGGGGTCACCTTGCCCTTCGTCAGCTATGGTGGCAGTTCCATGCTGGTGAGCTTTGGGCTGTTGGGGATCATCCAGGGGATAGCCATAAAAAACAGGAGGAAAAGTAAGGACGAGGAAGCACAACTGCGCCATGAAGGAGATGAAAGATACGATGAACAAGAGTAAGATAAAGAGAAATTCCATTGGCGTGCTCCTGGTGCTTACAGCGCTTTATCTATCACTGATTGCTTACTTCTGTTATGCCGTGGTGTTCTACGGAAGCAGGTGGTTTTCAGATTCATATAATAGCCGCGTAAAGATGGACGAGACAAATCCCCGCATAATACCCGGTAGTATCATGGACAGAAACGGCGTAGTATTGGCGGAAACTAAGGAGGAAGTAGTAAAAGATCCTACTACAGGGAAAAGCGAAAGATACTACTTTAGGGTATATCACGATAAGGCTGCCAGCGTAGCTCACGTCGTCGGATTTAATCACAGCAAATACGGACGGACGGGCGTGGAAGCGTTCTATGTATATTATCTTATGGGATACAACAACAGCCTAATAGAAAAGATATATCAGAAAGCCTTTTTACCTCAGGAACGGGGAAATGACGTGGTTCTGACGGTAGACTTTAGGCTTCAGGATTACATCACCCAGCTTTTAAAGCAGCAGGGCAAAAAGGGTAGCGTGGTATTGCTAAATCCCAAAACCGGTGAAATACTTGCCATGGTGAGCTATCCTACCTTCAATCCCAACGATATGGACAATGTCGACGATGATAGCTTGCTGAATCGTGCCACACAGGGGCTATATCCCCCCGGCTCTGTGTTTAAAGTAGTTACAGCGGCTGCGGCGCTGGAAAATATAGAAAACATAGGGGAAAGAAAATTTAACTGTACCGGCGCTGTTGAATTTGATGGCACAAGGGTACAGTGTTATAAAGGAGAGGCACACGGTGAGGTGGATTTGGCCCAGGCACTGGCGGTTTCCTGCAATACCACGTTTTCGAATTTAGGGGTAGAAATCGGATGGAAGAGTTTATTAAAAATGGGCAAGAAATTTGGGTTTAATGAGGACTTCCTGTTCTCGGATATAAGGATGAAGATGAGCAGCCTTCCCATCACCTATAAAACCAGCAAGCCGGAGATGGCCTGGACGGCCATAGGGCAGGGCAAGGTGCTGGTGACACCACTTCATATGGCTATGATTGCGGCTACCATAGCCAATGATGGAGTCATGATGGAGCCCAAACTTCTGTACAAGGTAGTGGGGCGCAATGGCGATACCCAAAAGCAATTAAAGGCAAGCGTATACAGAAAAGTTTTGAATGAAGAGAGTGCCCGGATCCTCAAAGACATGATGATCAAGGTGGTACAAGAGGGTACTGGTAAACAGGCACAATCAGGCGTAATAACCGTTGCAGGAAAAACCGGTACAGCCGAAGAGGGAACAAAAGATCAACAAAACAGAAACCTTGCCTGGTTTGTGGGGTTCGCTTCGGTTGATAATCCCACGCTGGCCATTGCCGTGTTGGTGGAAGATGTAGGCCAGGGCGAAACAGGCGGAACGCAGGCAGCGCCTCTTGCCAAGAAGGTCATTGAAAAAGCGGTTGAACTGGGCTATTGATTTTCCCTCCCTGCTGTAACTTTTTGATAAGAGATGTGCAATTGGGATTACAGCGTGTTATATAATTATGACAAGACATGGGACTTTACTGTTGACAAGACAACTGTTTTGGGAGTATAATATGTCAACAAGTTGACGAAGTGTATTTGGACTGCTATTTAGCAATCTATTTAGCAATGTTTAAGTTACTTAATATGTAGCAGCATCTTATGGGGAGGGAGAGAAAAAGCCATGAAAATCAGGGATATCGTTGTGGGAGGGCTGCTGGCCGCCGTTGCCATTTTAATTCCCATGTTGTTTGCCAATACGCCTCTGATGGTGCACATTCCACCTTTTTCGGCTACCATTGCTTCCCATGTTCCGATATTGCTTTCCATTGCCGTAAGCCCTGCGGTGGCGATATTTACGGGTGTGGTATCTGGACTGGGTTTTATGCTCAGGACATCACCTGTAATCGGCGCCAGAGCTATGATGCATGCCATATTTGGAGGAATAGGCGCGTATGCCTTCAAAAAGGGTATGCCATTTCACGCTGTGCTTTTAATGACAGCTCCTATTCACGGATTGCTGGAGGCACTGGTGGTATTGCCATTTGGATATAATTTGAATCAAGCATTTGTCGTGGTGGGAATAGGAAGCGTGCTTCACCATCTGGTGGATTCGGCTATAACCCTGGTGGTGTACAGTGCTCTTACGCGCCTATCCTTTTTAAAGGCGCCACACCGCTCGTAAGGATGTTGCATCCGTAAGGTGGACCTGTAAGTATACCTGTAAGTATACTTTTCTGTGGGATAGCCATGACGATTTTACCAGTGAGTATCCTAACCTATGAACTTTTTTATAGAGCTAGCCTTGGAAAGCCACACAAGATGTGGCTTCTTTTTATGGCGTAAACTCAAAATTAAAGCCTTGTTATAAAGATGAATTGTAACATGGAATGTGCTAAAATAAGTAATAAAGGGTTACCTTCAGAAAGGCAGTGTTGGATATGGAGCATCTGATGGAGAAGCTGAAGAAACTTCCCGACCATCCAGGAGTATATTTGATGAAGGATGAGGCTGGCGAAATCATTTACGTGGGCAAGGCCGTGTCGCTCAAAAACAGGGTAAGGCAATATTTTCAGTCTTCTCGTAACCATTCTCCCAAAACCAAGGTTATGGTCAGCCAGATACGGGATTTTGAATATATACTCACCGATTCCGAGCTAGAGGCCCTCATACTAGAATGCAACTTAATAAAGAAGCATAGACCAAAGTATAACGTGCTGCTCAAGGATGATAAGACCTACCCTTATATAATGGTGACCACAGAAGAAGAATTCCCTAGAGTAGTCATAACCCGTAGAATAAAGAAGGATAAAAACAGGTACTTTGGTCCATATACCAGCGCTAAGGCGGTGAGGGAGACTATTGATCTGCTGCGCAGGATATTCCCAGTAAGGTCGTGCAACAAAGATGTGAGGGAAGGCGTAAAGGAGGGACGTCCCTGCCTGTATTTTCACATAAACCAATGCCTGGGGCCCTGCCAGGGCAATGTCAGCAAGGAAGAGTACCAGGCGATGGTCAAGGAGATATGCAAATTTCTTGATGGCAAGCACGACGATTTGTTACAAGACTTGCGGACCAAGATGGCTGAGGCGGCCAATAACCTGGAGTTTGAAAAGGCGGCGCGGTACAGGGATAGGATTGCTGCCATTGAACGCATAAGGGAAAATCAAAAAGTGGTGTATACCTCTTCGGTGGAGGATATGGATGTAATCGCTTTTGCTCAAGGGAACTCCAATACCGTGGCCCAGGTCTTTTTCATACGAAATGGCAAGTTGATCGGCACCGAACAGTTTATTTTGGACGACACGGAGGATACCGAACTTAAAGAAGTGATATCGTCGTTTATCAAGCAGTTTTACAGCATGTCGCTGTACGTTCCTAAAGTCATTTTGGTACAGGAAGATATTGAGGATGACGAAGTCATAATGAAATGGCTGACCGAGAAAAGGGGCAACCGGGTGTATATCCACGCGCCCAAGAGAGGGGATAAGAAAGATCTGGTGGATATGGCGCTCCACAATGCCCTGGACGCTTTACGCAACCTGGAGGATAAGCTGAAGAGAGAAGAGGCAAGGACTGTTGGGGCTGTTGAGCAATTGGCCGGGTATCTTGAGTTAGAAAAGCTTCCCTTCCGCATAGAGGCCTTTGACATATCCAACATTCAGGGAACCGAAACGGTGGCGTCCATGGTTGTATTCGAGGGAGGTAAGCCTAAAAAAAGCGATTACCGGAGGTTTAGGATTAAGACGGTTGAGGGCCCCAATGACTTTGCCAGCATGGCTGAGGTGATAGAAAGGCGTTTCAGGCGCGGCATACAAGAGATTGCTGAACTGAAGCGGCAGGGAAAGCCTCTTGAAGAAGGGAAGTTTTCCAAATTGCCCGATCTGGTGCTCATCGATGGAGGAAAAGGGCAGTTAAACGTAGCCGTTGAAGTCATACGAAAGCTGGGGCTTGAGGATATTCCCATCATTAGCTTGGCTAAAAAGCTGGAAGAAGTGTATGTGGAGGGGAAAAGCGATCCGGTCAACATTCCCAAAAACTCCGATGCCCTACATCTCCTGCAACGGATTCGGGATGAAGCCCATAGATTTGCTATAAGCTACCACCGTAGCTTGAGGGAAAAGAGTGGGCTGCGTTCAGTCTTGGAGGATATACCCGGAATAGGTCCCAAACGCAGATCGGCGTTACTCAAGCATTTTGGCACTCTGGAGGCCATAAAAAATGCTACGATAGAGGAACTGGCCAGCGTAGAAGGGATGAACAGGCAGGCTGCCCAAAATATCATTGAGTATTTGCGCGGGGAATGATGAGTAAAAAAGCTGGACATCAGCTTAACTGGCATTATATACTTATTGATGAAAGAGGGGGTGTTGGCGTTGAAAAAGCTTTATCTTTCAGAAACTGACAAGAAGATTGCCGGCGTGTGTGGTGGCATAGCCGAATACTTAGGCATTGATTCCACTCTGGTGAGGTTGATATGGGTGCTTGCGTCGATTTTTTTGACCGCATTCATCGGCGGGGTTATCGCTTATGTGATCGCATGGGCCATTATCCCATCGCGCCAGCGAATAATGTAATGACGTTATGCTATTTTACGCAAATATCATCTCAATAGATATTTTCACGTCATAATACATTAACGAGGTGACAGGGTTTGAAATATAGGATGGTGGCAATCGATCTGGATGACTCGCTGCTGGATGATGACCTTACAATCAGCCAGGAGAACCTTCAAGCAATACGCCGTACAATGGAGAAAGGGGTTATCGTAACCATAGCCACAGGCAGAATGTTTAAATCAGCATTTCCGTATGTTAAACAGTTGGGGATCGATGTACCCGTTATCACCTATCAGGGGGCATTGGTAATAAACGCGTTGTCCAAAAATGTGCTTTTGCACTATCCGGTGCCGCTTGACCTCTCCCGGGAGATCATTAGGGAGAGCAAGAAGAACGATATACACCTGCAGGTCTATATAGATGATGAGTACTATTTCGAGCAGCATAACAAGTATTCGGACTTGTATTTTAAAGTAAGCGGCATTGTGGGAACTGCCGTAGGTCCTCTTGAGGACTTTTTAGAAAAAGAACCTACCAAATTAATAATGATTGATGAACCCGAAAATATCCTAAGATGGATGGAGCATTATAAGGAAAAGTTCGCTGGCAAGCTGCAGGTTACCATATCAAAGGCCCATTATCTGGAGTTCACCAATATAGAGGCTACCAAAGGAAATGCCGTGAGGTATCTTGCAGAGATGTACGGCATCAAGCCCGATGAGGTCATCGCGATTGGTGATAGCTTTAACGATATACCAATGCTTACCTATGCCGGATTGGGCGTAGCGATGGGAAATGCCCCTGAAATTGTAAAGTCTCATGCTGATTACGTAACTTATTCCAATAATGAAAACGGCGTTGCCCACGTGCTGGAGAAATTTGTGTTAGGGGGGAGGAATACCATTTGAATTCTGTTCCAATACAGGACATCATTAAGGCTTTTGACCTTGAAGTCATATATATGAGCGATGGTTCGAAGATCGGCATAACCACCAGCGATATCAACAGGCCGGGGCTTCAGTTGGCCGGCTTCTTTGATTATTTCGCCAGTGAGAGGATCCAGATAATAGGGAAGACGGAGATGACCTATCTTAACGGTTTGGATCCCAAAATTCGTTTTGAACGGCTGTGCCAGTTTTTTAAATACGATATTCCATGCCTCATAGTATCCCGCGGCATGGAAGTACCTAATTATTTGGTGGAAGCCGCAAAGAGGTACCATCGTCCGATATTTCGATCGCAGCTGGCCACCACCAATCTAGTGAGCAAGCTTACCAGCTATCTTGCCTCTGCTTTGGCGCCAAGGATAACACGGCACGGGGTATTGGTGGACGTATATGGAGTTGGGGTATTTCTGATGGGCGAAAGTGGCATAGGCAAAAGCGAGACGGCGCTGGAGCTCATAAAGAGAGGGCATCGCCTTGTGGCTGATGACGCCGTCGAAATAAAGAAGGTAGCCGATAACCGCCTGATAGGCGAGGCACCCGAACTCATAAGGCATTTTATGGAAATAAGAGGGATAGGCATAATAGACGTAAAGGCCATGTACGGCGTGGGCGCAGTTATAAACAACAAGCCCCTGGATTTGGTGATACAGATGGAGCTGTGGGATGACAACAAGGAGTATGACCGGCTGGGGCTGGATGAAGAGTACATCGAGATTTTGGGCGTTAAGCTGCCCAAAATAGTGCTTCCCGTTCGGCCGGGAAGGAATCTGGCCATCATAGTTGAGGTGGCTGCCCGCAATTTTAGGCTCAAGAATATGGGGTATCATGCTGCACGTGAGTTGGACAACAGGCTCAATGCTTTAATACAGATGAATAGGGAAGACTGAGCTTTTCTGCCTCGTCTGGATGCTCTAATATTTTCTCGTATGGGATAGGGTGATGGTCTGTCTGTTTCCATTTTGAAAGGCTTAACACTTCTAAGGTAAAGGAATACTATATGGGCTTTATAAATATAAATGGAGTAAAGGGTTTTACTGCTATTGTTAGAAAGCCTCATCCCCGGTAATGCGAAAAGAAGTTGACGGGAGGGGCCATATGACTCTTAAAGTAAAACCATTTACTCTTTTTTTGTATGCGGTATTATTGGCTGTACTCCTTCTGGGATGGCAGGTGCTATTCAAAAATAAAAATCCAAGGGACCTCACTGATCTTCTGGAACCCCTCTTTAGAAAAAAGTCTGAATGGACGGGCCTGATAACGCTGTGGAACGTTAACTTCATAGAATGCGGGACGGGGAGCAACACCAGATGGCTGAATCTTCAAATTGAGAGGTTTGAGAAGCAGAACCCCGGTGTCTTCATCGATGTCAGGAATATCACCCCTTCCAGGGTGAAGATGTATTTCCAGGGAAATGAAAGGGAAAGCCTTCTTCCCGATATCATCGCTTTACCTGTGTACGAGGATATAATTCCCGAAGGCCTTTTGGTGGACCTGCATGAGTTCTTTGGTCAAGAAGATTTGAAAAGGCTAAACCCCATTGCATACAACCATGTTATAAGGAATGGCAGGATGATAGGGGTGCCGTATATGATGGGGGCTTATGCCATCCTCTTTAATCTTCAGCTAGCACATGAAAGTGGGGTTGTCATTCCCGAAGGCCAGCTGGACTTTGCATTTTTGGATTCAGCGGTGAGGGCCATGACTTTTACAGAGAAGAAGGGCAAAACTGAAAAGCAATATTACGGCTTTTGTACATACTCTACCCCCTATAGCCGCCCTCTGCTGAGTATTATTTATGGTGACCGGGAAAAAATAGTAAATGAAAGTGCTTATGGCTATTTGATACGGTGGCATAATATCGGCGCTTTACCGTCAGGCATGATGGACTTTTCTTATAACCAGGCCTGGGACCTGTTTGCGGGGCAGGGAAAGGTTGGAATAATGCTTGCAAGTACCAGGGCCATATATCAGATGAGGGCTTTACAGCAATCTGGGAAGGGATTTGAGATAGCCGTAAAAGCTTTGCCGTACGACGGAAGCGGCATGTTTTTGGATCAGGTGGCGGCTTTTGGGATACTCAGGACCGATGACCGCATAAAGCTTGAGTTATGCGTATCCTTTTTAAAGGGATTGCTTGAAGATAGAGCGCAGCGGGAACTCAAAACCGTAGGCATGTTTCCCGTAATCAATGGTATAGACGATATATATGCCGATGATCCCCAAATGCACCAGCTGGAGACCTCCCTTAAAAATTTCATCTATGGTCCTGGCGATGAAGAGGCATTACGGATTTTGGAAAACCAGTACGACAGGTTAAAACAGCAACTTAACGTTCAAGGGGTAGGCCATTGATGCTTGTCAATAAAATGAAAATGTTTTAAACTTAATATGTTGTTGTGTCGAACCTAATCCAAATCGGTATAATAGGAGTTGTGCCATGAATATTCATGAAGTGTATAAAGAATTATCAAGCGTTATTCCTGAGAAACAGCTTCTTAAAGATGAGCCCATGAAGAGCCATACATCATTTCGTATCGGTGGACCGGCAGACTTGATGGTGCTTCCCTCAGAAATTAGGCATATCCGCCATACCCTTAAGGTATGCCAAAAATGGAATGTGCCTTTTATGGTGATGGGCAATGGCTCCAATCTGCTAGTGAGGGATAAAGGCATAAGGGGCGTGGTCATTAAGATCGCAAACACCTTCAACGGCATATGGGTTGAAGGTTGTACTATAAGGGCTCAATCAGGAGCGCTTCTTTCCACCCTTTCCAAAAAAGCCCTTCAGGCCGAACTTAAAGGGCTGGAATTTGCAAGCGGCATACCTGGAACGCTGGGTGGAGCTATCGTCATGAATGCAGGAGCCTATGGTGGCGAGATGAAGGATATAGTGGTCCGGGCCAAGGTCATGGATGCCCAGGGAAATGAGTTTTGCCTCAGCAACGCTGAACTTGAATTTGGCTATCGTACTAGCTATGTCCAAAAAAAAGGCCTCATAGTGCTGGAGGCAGAGTTGGCCTTAAGCCCCGGAAAGTATGAAGATATAAAGGCTGTCATAAGCGAACTGACGCGCAGAAGGCAGGAAAAGCAGCCTCTTTCGCTGCCCAGCGCAGGCAGCGTTTTTATGCGTCCACCGGGCTATTTTGCGGGCAAGCTGATAGAAGAGGCCGGGCTCAAGGGTTTTAGGGTAGGCGATGCTCAGGTATCCGAAAAACACGCAGGGTTTATAGTCAATGTTGGCAATGCCACTGCAAAGGATGTGCTGACGCTCATTGAGGTTATCCAACAAAGGGTTAGGGAAAGATATGGGGTAGAGCTTGAACCCGAAATCAAGATAGTAGGCGAAGAATAAAAGGGGTAATATTATGGAGTATCGCTTGATAGCTGATTATCATACGCATACGCGTTACAGCCACGGGAAAGGTACCATTGAGCAGAACGTTATGGCCGCGCGAAGGCGGGGCCTCAAGAGGATTGCCATAACCGATCATGGATTTAACCACATAGGGATGGGCATGCGCCTTGAAGACATAGACAGGATGAGGAGAGAGATCGACGTTTTAAGAAAGAAATATACAGATATAGAGATACTGTTTGGCGTGGAGGCCAATCTGATCAGCCTGGAAGGGGATATAGACATACCGCAGGAGTATATAGGCGCCTTTGACATCATCTTGATGGGGTTTCATAAAGCGGTCATGCCATTGTCCCTTAAGGATGGGTGGAGGCTGTTTCTAAAAAATGCTTTGTGCAGGGCAGTACCCTTCTGTGATGCACAAAAGCTGCGATATGACAACACCATGGCGATGATACGGGCGATGGAGCGCTATCCCATACACACCATCACCCATCCGGGGGCCAAGATTGATATAGACACTCGCCTTCTGGCAAAACACGCTGCTGAGCACAAAGTTTTTCTGGAGATAAACAGCAGCCATGGCTTTATGACCGAGGAGTATGTCAGGGTGGCAATGGAGGAGGGTGCCCTCTTTGTCATAAACAGCGATGCGCATACCCCTGAGGATGTAGGAAATATGGAGAGAGGCCTTATGATTGCCCAAAGGGCCGGGGTTCCTCCTAATAGGATTTTAAATTCCCAAGATTTTTCGTATTAAATGTGTTATAATGTAATAAGAAGTTTTGATATGACGGCGCAATGTATACAAAGGAAGGTAGGTAGTAGGGTGTATGCGCTTCGTGATAGTTACTGGCCTGTCGGGAGCGGGCAAAACCCTTGCTATTCGGTATATGGAGGATATAGGCTTTTTTTGCGTCGACAATTTGCCGCCCAAGCTTATTCCCAAATTTGCCGAGCTGTGTTATCAGTCGTCAGGCAAAATCGATAAGGTTGCCATTGTGGTGGATATCCGCGGGGGAGGGTTCTTTGACGACCTGTTTGAGTGCCTGTACAACCTAAAGGAATTATTGGGATACGACTATGAAATTCTGTTCCTTGATGCAGCCGATGACGTTCTGATAAAGCGGTATAAGGAAAGCAGGCGCATGCATCCCCTGGTAAGAGAGGGAAGAATAATCCAGGGGATAAATATGGAGCGCGAGAGGCTAAAGAGCCTTAAAGAAAAGGCTACTTATGTCATAGACACCAGCTATATGCAACCCAAACAGCTCAAAGAAACCCTTCTCAATCTGTTTGGTGACAGTCAAGCCTCCAATGGCATGGTCATTTCTGTGGTCTCCTTCGGATACAAGAATGGCATTTTGGTGGATGCTGATCTGGTGTTTGACGTTAGATTCCTTCCAAATCCATTTTACATAGATGAGCTTAAAAACCATACCGGCAAGGATGAGGATGTCAAGAAGTATATTTTTTCTTTTCCTGAAACAAAAATATTTTTAAATAAGGTGGAAGACATGCTGGACTTTCTGATTCCTTATTATATTAAAGAAGGCAAATCCCAGCTCGTTATAGGCATAGGATGTACGGGGGGAAGGCACCGTTCGGTAGCCATTGCTGATGCCATCTATGAGATACTCAGAAACAAAGGGCATCGTGCTGATGTTGTGCACCGCGATATCCAGAGTGGGGAAGAGTGATGAGGTATGGAATTTGTATCTGGTATTGTTGTGGGAGTGGCACTGGGAATTAGCCTTTCATACGCCTTTAAGCGTTTTAAGTGGGTACGAGAAGGAAATGAAAAGCTTCAACAGCCCTTCCGCAATAAAATTGGACCATCTAAAGGGCCAAAGGTGGTGGCCATAGGCGGAGGTACCGGGCTTTCAACCCTGCTTAGAGGGCTTAAGCTATACACTCCTAACATAACGGCCGTTGTAACGGTGGCCGATGATGGTGGCAGTTCAGGAATGCTCCGCCAAGATTTGGGGATCTTGCCTCCTGGCGATATCAGGAACTGCATTTTGGCGCTTGCCAATGTGGAGCCCATCATGGAGCGGCTACTTCAATATCGCTTCAAGGAGGGCTCGCTTAAAGGGCAAAACCTGGGTAACCTGCTAATTGCTGCAATGGTTGATATCGCCGGTGGCTTTGTAAACGCCATAAAAGAGGTGAGCAGCGTACTGGCAGTGACAGGCCGTGTCCTGCCGGTATCCCTTGAGAACGTTCATTTGGTAGCGACGCTGGAAGATGGCACCGTTATACATGGAGAATCCAGGATTCCAGACGAGCAGATTAAGAAGAACAGCCCTATAAAGGAGATTTCTATGGACAATCCCGACTGCAGGGCACTTCCCGACGTGGTAAAGGCCATCGAAGAGGCCGATATAGTAGTGCTGGGACCGGGCAGCCTTTATACCAGCATTATTCCAAACATCATAGTTAAAGAGGTAGCCCAGGCACTGCACCGAAGTCAGGCTTTAAAGATATACGTGTGTAACGTGATGACCCAGCCCGGGGAGACCACGGGCTATTCGGTTGTGGACCACGTCAATGCCATCATAAAGCACGGCGGAGCTGATATAATAGACGTTGTTTTGGTAAATCGTTCAAATTTCCCTGATGAGCTGTTAAAAAAATACAGGCTGGAAGGCGCAGAGCCGGTCGATTGTTCTGATCTGCATAAATTGAGGGATATGGGAATTAAGTACGTGCAGGCTGATCTGTCCGACTTTTCAAGGAGCCTTATTAGACATAATCCCCAAAAGCTTGCTTATGAGATAATCAAGATTGCTCAAGAAGCTGAAAAAAGCCAAAATACGGAGTGAGCTTTCATGTCATTTTCCTCAAGCGTAAAAAGCGAGCTGTGTAGCATGCCGCTAGGTGACGACTGCTGCATGAAGGCTGAACTGGCAGCTTTCCTTCGCATAAACGGTACCATGTTATTTATGGGGAATAATGAGGTGGGCTTGTATTTTAGCACCGAGAGCGCTTCGGTGGCTCGCCGCATATTTAAGTTGCTGAAAGGCAGATATAAGGTTCAGCCTGAAATACTGATACGGAAGAATCGAAGGCTTAATAAGAAAAACGTTTATATGATAGCGGTGCTAAATCCTTCGGAGGCAAGGGCGCTTTTAGAGGACGCCCATGTGCTCTACAGTGATGAAATGGGCAACACCAATATCTATGCAGGTATTTATCCTGCTCTTGTTGAAAATGAATGCTGCAAACGGGCTTATTTACGTGCCACTTTTCTCGGTGGTGGCTATATAAGTGATCCGGAGAGAAACTATCATTTGGAAATTGTGACCCATGATTTGCAGTATGCCCAGTCCTTAAGCAATCTCGTAGGGCGTTTTGGCATGCAGGTCAAAATCATGGAGCGAAAAGGCAAGCATGTGCTGTATTTCAAAGAAGGAGAATATATTGCTAATTTTCTCAATATTATAGGTGCTCACCAGGCTTTACTTGAGCTCGAAAATATAAGAGCTTGCAAGGATATGCGCAACAACATCAATCGAATTGTGAATTGCGAAACTGCCAACTTAAGCAAGACGGTCAACGCTGCTATAAGGCAGATAGAAAACATAGAATATATACACCAGAGCATAGGGCTTAATAAACTGCCGCCACAGCTTCGTGAAATTGCGGAGCTGAGGCTTATGTATAGGGATGCTAGCTTGAAGGAATTGGGCAGCATGCTGGTTCCGCCTATCGGGAAGTCGGGCGTCAATCATCGTTTACGAAAGCTGGACGAAATTGCCGATGCGCTGAGAGAAAAGAAAAAGGGGGAGATATAGGTGTTGGAGGCTAAGTTCATCATTGAACATCAGGCCGGACTTCAAGCGCGCCCAGCGGCTTTGTTCGTGCAGGTGGCCAGCAGGTTTGCATCCCGCATATGGGTTGTCAAAGGGCTTAAAAAGGTAAACGCCAAGAGCATCATGGGGGTTATGTCGCTGGACATACGACAGGGGGATGAGGTCACCATAATCGTCGAAGGTGAGGATGAAAGCAAGGCCATGACAACCATACAGCGTTTGATTGACTCAAACTTTTCAGAGGTGCCGCACAACAGCGCTTCATAGTACATTTGAACGAAGTTTGGAGCATATTGTATATGGTGCGAGAAAGTGTTACAATAATGTCGAGCCATGTAAGCTTATAGAAGGGTGAGGGCATGAGCACTAAGCACGACCTTATAATAGAATACATTAAGCAGCTGGAAGTAGGGACGCGCATATCGGTTCGCAAAATTGCCCAGCAAATGGGGGTCAGCGAGGGCACAGCATACCGTGCCATAAAGGAAGCCGAGAGCCTGGAATACGTAAAGACCCTTCCACGAGTAGGTACAGTTCGCATAGAAAAGGTGGAAAAAAGGGATATTGAACGGCTCACCTATGCAGAAGTGGTATCCATAGTGGATGGCATGGTGCTGGGCGGCCGAAAAGGGCTGGACAAGACCTTGTAGCGCTTTGTCATAGGGGCTATGACCATCGATGCTATGAAGAAGTACCTTTCATCGGGAAGCCTGCTGATAGTTGGGAATAGGGAGGAAGCCCATCGCCTTGCACTGGAGAATGACTGTGCCGTCCTCATCACCGGTGGTTTTTCATGTAGCCAGGAGATACGCGATCTGGCTGATGCCAAGGAACTCCCAGTCATAACCTCTACTTATGATACCTTTACCATCGCTACCATGATCAATAAGGCTATATCCGAACGGATGATAAAAAAGGATATTTTGCTTGTGGAAGACATCATGGTGACCAATCCTCACTATCTTAGCGTAAACGATACCATTGAAAAATGGAGAATGCTCTTTTATACCACCGGCCATAGCAGGTTCCCGGTGGTGGATCAGAACCACTGCGTGGTAGGGATTGTCACTTCCAAGGATATAGCCGATGCCGAGGGGAAGTCGGTACAGGAACTCATGACCCCTAACCCGATTACAGTAGGGCCCAAGACCACTATAGCGTATGCTGCCCACATAATGATCTGGGAAGGTATAGAGTTGTTGCCTGTGGTGGAGAACAGGAAACTGGTGGGGATAGTTACCAATCAGGATGTGATAAAGGCGCTTCAGTATATGAGAAGCCAGCCGCAGGTGAGCGAAACGCTGGAGGATATGGTGCTCAAAGGATTTCAAAATAAGAAGATAGAGGATGGTATGGTGTTTTATGGTTCAGTGTCCCCCATGCTGCTAAGTCAAATAGGCAC
>NZ_VSCO01000177.1:0-3201 GCF_047459465.1 Caldicoprobacter sp.
ACTGGCAGGTCTGCGCGTTGGATACCTTATAGGCAACCGGGAGCTAATTGAAGGGATATACGCTGTAAAGCCGCCTTACAATGTCAGCAGCTTCTCGCAAAGGGCGGCACAGCTGGTGCTAGAAAACATGAGCATATTTAGCAGCAGGATTGCTAGCATAGTAAGTGAAAGGGAATGGATGTATCATAAATTACGTGGCTTTAAAGGGATCGAGGTATATCCATCGAAGGCCAATTTCCTGCTCATAAAAGTTCCCAATGCTCAAAATGTACACAAAGAGCTGATAAGGGAAGGCATACTGGTTCGCAATTTCCCCAATCATCCCCGGCTCAAAGATCATCTGCGCATCACGGTAAGCACCAGGCAGGATAATGAGTATTTTATAAAGGCACTGGAGCGTATACTGGAGGGATAAAACATGGATCAACGGATAGGCAGGGCCGAAAGGCATTCCAACGAAACACACGTAAAGGTGGAAATAAAGCTAGACGGAAAGGGGCTGGCCCAAGTAAGTACCGGCATCGGTTTTTTTGACCACATGCTCACCATCCTGGCAGGACACAGCGGCTTTGACATCGCCGTTGAATGTCGTGGCGATTTGGATGTGGACGGTCACCATACCGTTGAGGATGTGGGCATCGTATTGGGTAGGGCTTTTGCACAGGCGCTAGGAGATAAAAGGGGCATATTCCGTTACGGTACAGCATTTGTGCCCATGGACGAATCGCTGGCCATGGTAAGCCTGGACATCAGCGGACGGCCTTATCTGCATTACGATATGCCTACCCTTGTTCCCATGATAGGGGATTTTGATACCCAGCTTGCCGAGGAGTTTTTCAGGGCTTTCTCCAACCAATGCGGGATCACGTTGCACATAAGGGTTTTGTACGGGAAAAATGCCCATCACATGCTGGAGGCTGTCTTTAAGGCTTTTGCACGGGCTTTAAAGCAGGCCGTGGCTTTGGAAAAGAATGCCGATGGAATTCCCTCTACCAAGGGGATAATTGACTGATTTTTGAAAATGGGGGTAATTTCAGAACATGACCGTTTATCCGGCTATAGATATAAAAGAAGGGAAATGCGTTAGGTTAAGGCAAGGTAGGGTTGATCAGCAGACGGTATACAGCCAGGATCCGGTAGAAGTTGCTGTGCAGTGGAAAGAAAAGGGAGCATCTTTTCTCCATGTGGTGGACCTGGATGGGGCATTCCAGGGATATTC
Organism: Caldicoprobacter sp.; assembly: GCF_047459465.1. NCBI lineage: Bacteria > Bacillati > Bacillota > Clostridia > Caldicoprobacterales > Caldicoprobacteraceae > Caldicoprobacter > Caldicoprobacter sp. The sequence goes on from NZ_VSCO01000177.1 coordinate 1,220, forward strand.
CCACAACGAGGATATTATAAAGAGAATTGTAAAAGAAGTCGATATACCCATTCAGGTGGGCGGCGGTATACGTTCTATGGAAAGGATATCCCATCTTTTAGAGGAAGTCGGCGTGGCAAGGATTATACTGGGCACGGTGGCCATAGAAAATCCTGAATTGATTGAATTGGCGGTGAAGCGTTTTGGCTCCTCCATAGCCGTTGGGATAGATGCAAGAGACAACAGGATAGCCGTAAGGGGCTGGATAAAGGTGAGCGACATAACGCCTATTGAGCTGGGCAAAAAGGTGAAGGAGATGGGAGTGGAAACCATAGTTTATACCGATATACTGCGCGATGGCATGCTGGAAGGACCAAATATATCAGCCACTCAGGAGATGATAGAAGAGACGGGCCTCAAGGTAATAGCATCGGGTGGGGTAAGCTCTCTGGAACACATAGTGGGGCTTAAATCTGCTGGAGCAGCCGGCGTCATCATAGGCAAGGCACTATATAGCGGCAAGATAGATTTAAGGGAAGCTTTAAAGCTGGAGGAGGGGTAAAAAGATGAAAGCCATAGAAGTTGATAATTTTAGAGAAGGGGTTTTGAATACCTTGATAGATGAGATAAGCTTTAACGCTGACGGTGTGGTCCCCGCTATAGTACAGGATCATGATACCGGGGAAGTGTTGATGGTGGGCTACATGAACCGCGAGGCTTTCCAAAAAAGCCTTGAAACCGGAATAACCCATTTTTGGAGCAGAACTCGTAGAAAGATATGGAAAAAGGGCGAAACTTCTGGACATATCCAGAAAATTAAGGAAGTATTTATAGACTGCGATGGAGATGCCTTGCTGTTTAAAGTGGAGCAGGTGAAGGCCGCCTGCCATACCGGTTATAAATCCTGTTTTTATCGTGCTGCAGACAAAGCCACTGGTACATGGACTGTAAAGGGAGAAAGGGTATTTATCCCAGAAGAGGTATACGCCGAAGCACAGTCCCCTATAAATCAAAACACATCGGTGTTGCAGGAGCTGTATGACGTCATAGTGGACAGGAAGCTGCATCCCAGGGAAGGGTCTTATACCTGCTACCTGTTTGAAAAGGGCATCGATAAGATTTTAAAGAAAGTGGGAGAAGAGTCAGCCGAGGTGATAATAGCTGTAAAAAATGGGAAAAAATCAGAAGTCATATATGAAACGTGTGACCTTATATACCACCTGTTGGTAGTTCTGGTTGAGCAGGGCATATCGCTTGAAGATGTATTTGAAGAATTAAAGAGGCGGAGATAGCATACAGGATATTGATAAAGATAATGCGAGATTTTGCGAGAAATATGGAGATAGTTGTGCCAAATCTTCCACGGCTGTTTTTGACTTATAATTGTGACTACCGTATACTAATAATAGTTAACACAACATCACAACATGGTGACGGCTTGAAGGGGCAGATAAAGCAGTTGCGCTGTTTATGCTAGCAAGGAGTGAGCAAGCTGGTAAAAACAGCAAGAGGCCTCGGTAGCTCAGTTGGTAGAGCAGCGGACTGAAAATCCGCGTGTCGGTGGTTCGATTCCGCCCCGAGGCACCAGCGTACAAGATAATAATACGCGGGAATAGCTCAGGGGTAGAGCGTCACCTTGCCAAGGTGAAAGCCGCGGGTTCGAATCCCGTTTCCCGCTCCATCATGGCGCCGTAGCCAAGTGGTAAGGCAGAGGTCTGCAAAACCTCGATTCCCCAGTTCGAATCTGGGCGGCGCCTCCAATAATTTTTGCCGGAGTGGCGGAACTGGCAGACGCACAGGACTTAAAATCCTGGGGTCTGAAGAAGACCGTGCCGGTTCGAGTCCGGCCTCCGGCACCAGCATCAAGGATTCCAGGGTTTTGAAAATCCTGGAATTTGTTTTAAATGGGTGCTAGTAATGTAAAAGTAATGCAATGAAAAACAAAAATGCATTAAGCTGATTTTGGATAAATCTGGCAAGTGGTGAGCTATCCCAAAAATTGA
>NZ_VSCO01000178.1:0-3182 GCF_047459465.1 Caldicoprobacter sp.
TGGCGGTGGAGTTGAAATGGATGAAGGAACTGCTTGAGCATTTGGAGAGACGATTGCATAAGAAATTTGATGCTCTTGACGTGGGCATGATACATCCTCTTGTCTTGGCATATATAGGGGATACCATTTATGACCTTTTTGTGCGAACCTATTTGGTTATGGCCTATGATGCTCCGGTGAGTAAGCTGCATGTGAGGGCCATAAATTTTGTTCGTGCCAAGGGACAGGCCGATACCCTTCGCCATATCGAGCGGTTTTTGACCCAGGAGGAGCTGGATGTGGTAAGAAGGGGTAGAAATGCAAAACCGGGGACCATGCCCAGAAATGCCACTGTAGCTGATTACAGGTGGGCTACGGGATTTGAGTCGCTGCTGGGCTATTTATATTTGACAGGCCAAGACGAGCGGTTATTGGAAATACTGGACTATATACTGGATAGCGTTAAAGAGGGGGAAAAAGGTGAGTGAGGTTAAACTTCACGTGGAATTGTTGAGCTACACGCCCAATCCGGAAGAGGTTGTGGCTATGGCTGCTAAGCTGTGCTATTCGTCAGCCGATATAGATACTTTGAGGGAAGGGATTGCGAGCAAAGACCAGTCAAAGTTTATATCCAAGCTTGTTAAGATGGGGCATCTGTCACCCATCGAACATGCCAGCTTTACCTTTGGTGTGGAAGGAGTATCCAGGAGCTTGCTGGCGCAGATAACACGTCATCGAATTGCCAGCTTTAGCGTAAAATCCCAAAGGTACGTGTCCGAGAGGTCAGAAGATGGCAGGACTTTCAATTACATAATTCCTGAAAGCATAAAGGCTTTGGGACAGACGTATGTGGATAAATTCAAGCAACAGATGGCCATCATCCAGAGCTGGTACGATGAATGGGTACAGCTGCTGGGAGACAAGGGAGAAGCTTCCAACCAGGATGCCCGGTTTGTCTTGCCTAATGCGGCTGAGACCAAGTTTTTGGTCACCATGAACGCCCGTGAATTGTTACACTTTTTTAGTTTGCGCTGCTGCAACAGGGCTCAATGGGAGATAAGGAATCTGGCCAAGGAGATGCTCAAGCTGGTGCTGCAGGTAGCTCCTAACATCTTTATGAACGCCGGACCGGGGTGTATCAGGGGCGCATGTCCTGAAGGGGAGATGAGCTGCGGAAGGGCCGATGAGGTGAGGAGGGAATTTGAAAGGATTCACAGGGAATATGGAGGGTTAAAATAGAATGGGTGAGATGCAAGGGATGGAAGATTTCCAGTGGCAAGTGGAAGGCAGAAACCCGGTGATAGAGGCTTTGCGGGCGGGTAAGACCATCGAAAAGATTTTGGTGGCCAAAGGAAGTCGAGAGGGCGCTGTCAGGGATATATTGAGAATGGCCCGCGAGAGAGGAATTGTAGTTCAGGAGGTTGACAGAAAGCGCCTGGACAGCATGTCCCAGACGGGAGCACATCAGGGCATAATTGCATTGGTTGTGCCCTATACCTACGTTTCGGTGGAGGATATATTGGAGAGGGCTCGACGCACCAATGAGCCGCCCTTTGTGGTGGTGCTTGACTGCATAGAGGATCCTCACAATCTCGGGGCAATAATAAGGACGGCTGAGTGTTGCGGTGTTCACGGCATCATCATTCCCAAAAGGAAGGCGGTGGGGATAACTCCCACCGTTGTGAAAGCTTCTGCTGGAGCGGTGGCATACGTCCCGGTGGCAAAGGTTACTAATGTGGCCTCCACCCTTGAACTTTTGAAGGAACAAGGACTATGGGTGGTGGGAGCAGAGGCACAAGCTACACCCTATAATGTACAGGACATGAAAGGGCCCATAGCTCTGGTCATTGGGAGCGAAGGGAAAGGGCTTAGAAGGCTGGTAAAGGAGAAATGCGATTATCTGGTAGGTATTCCCATGAAGGGAAAGATAAATTCTTTAAACGCTTCGGTTGCAGCCGCCATATTGATGTATGAAGTGTTGAGACAAAGGAGTTGAAGTATTAGAGCGTCTTAAAATGGGGTAAAGTCAGCTAATGGCTTGACTTTGGTATGTCGGATAATATATAATGTAAAATTGATGGCAGTACAAGTTTACCTATAGGGTGTGGTTTGGGGGAGATTGGGGTGAAAGCCGAGGCTGTAGCAAACGAATACAGCCGTTTCCAGCTTATGCTGGATGAAGAAATAGTAGAGGACGCAAAAAAAGGCGATGCAGAGGCATTGGAATACTTGATATATAAATATAAGAATTTTGTAAAGGCAAAGGCTAGGTCCTACTTTCTAATAGGCGCTGACCATGAAGACATTGTGCAAGAAGGGATGATCGGGCTTTATAAAGCTATTAGGGATTACAGGCAGGACAAGCTCTCCTCTTTTCGTGCTTTTGCTGAGCTGTGCATAACCAGACAGATCATTACTGCCATCAAAACCGCTACCAGGCAGAAACACATTCCGTTGAATTCGTATATATCCCTCAATAAACCCGTTTATGATGAAGAGTCTGATCGCACATTGATGGATGTCATTTCGGAAGCAAAGGTTTCCGATCCTGAAGAGCTGATAATAAGCCGTGAAGAGTTCATGAACATAGAGAGTAAGATCAATGAGCTTTTAAGCGATTTGGAGCAGGAGGTTCTCATATCCTATTTGCAGGGTAAATCATACCAGGAAATAGCCGTTGATTTGGACAGGCATGTTAAATCCATAGATAATGCCTTACAGCGAGTGAAGAGAAAATTAGAACGATATCTCGAAGAACGTCACCACGAGGAAGGAAGATAAAAAATTCTAAAAAGATATGTTGACAAATGAATTACGCCAAGTTAAAATATATCTTGCTGCAGGTTATGCTTTAAAAATGCGGGTGTAGTTCAATGGTAGAACTCCAGCTTCCCAAGCTGGCGGCGTGGGTTCGATTCCCATCACCCGCTCCAATTAAATTTTTATTTTGTGCCCATGTAGCTCAGTCGGTAGAGCACCGCCATGGTAAGGCGAAGGTCACCGGTTCAAGTCCGGTCATGGGCTCCATTTATTAATTATCGCAAAAATGTTGCAAAGACGGAGAAAGGGACATCTTTATTTTTGCTTTTGGCAAGTTCTAAGCTGAAAAGATGAAAATTGGAAACTGAATGCAAATGTAGCTAAACAGAGGAGGAGGAAGGGAAAAGATGGCGAAGGCGAAGTTTGAGAGGACGAAACCGCAT
>NZ_VSCO01000038.1:0-14863 GCF_047459465.1 Caldicoprobacter sp.
TGGTTGCAAACCATATGGCATGAGAAGAAAGACACTATCTGTCCAAACAGGAAGATTACTTGACCAAGCTTCGCTAGATTTCGAGCATGGTTAATGGTATAATTGATGAAAATTATTCCCGAGATCCATTTGCTGCAATCTGGGGTGATGTAATTGAAAAAGAGCTCTTACCGCATACCGCTGTTTTGCATTGTAACTATCTTGTATTGGTTTTCGATGTATTCATATGTGCCCATCTTATCGACTTATGCTGAATCTCTGGGGGCATCCTACAAGATGATAGGCCTCATCGTGGGATCGTACGGATTCACCCAAATGCTGCTCAGGGTCCCCCTGGGGATTCTCTCGGATAAAATAGGGAAGCGAAAAATTTTTATAATCATGGGAATTGCACTTTGTTTCATGAGCGCTATAGGGATGTGGATTTTTAAGACGCCATTTTGGTTGCTGGTTTTTCGCTCCTTAGCAGGGGTTGCCGTCTCAACATGGGTAGCATATACAGTCCTGTTTTCAAGCTATTTTGCCCTGCAGGAGGCCCCTAAGGCTATTGGTATTATAAACTCCTTCACCACGATAGGTCAGATGTCAGCTACGCTAATAGGTGGCTATGCAGCACAATATTTTGGGCAAGCCAGCACTTTCGTGTTGGCAGCCGTTGGGGGATTAATCGGCCTTTTGTTGAGCCTGTTCATAGTAGAAAACAATAACGTGAACGCGGATCGTCAGCCCCTTACCCTATCTCAGCTTCTTTCGGTATCAAAGGATTACAAACTGCTGCTGGTATCAGGGCTTGCGATAGTGGTCCAGTTTATTATATTTGCAACCACCTACGGCTTTACGCCAGTTGCAGCTAAAAGCATAGGCGCCAGCGACGTACAGCTGGGACTTTTGGCCACCTTTTCTGCCCTCCCTACGGTATTTACTTCTGCTGCAAGCGGTTCATTTTTGGCAAAACGCTACAGTGAGAAGAAAATGATTGTTATAGGATTTATCATCCTTTTTGCCGCCTGTGCCGTAATCCCCTTTATCAAAAATATATATTTGCTTTACATATCCCAAGCCATCGGGGGAATAGGGCGAGGTCTTGTATATCCCTTGCTTATGGCCCTTAGCATAAAATCGGTGGAAAACTCAAAGAGAGCCACCGCTATGGGCTTTTTCCAGGCCATATACTCCATAGGCATGTTCCTGGGACCAACCTTTACAGGATTTGTAAGCGATGTTTTGAGCTTGACATGGGGTTTTGTGCTTACTGCTGTATTGGGACTTGCAGGGGCCTTGATTTCCGCCAGATTTATAAAATAAGCAATTCTAATTGTCGCCTTACTGCTAAAACACTCCTTGTCCATTATACTAAGTTATGCTAGACTAATTAAAAAGGTATTGTTTTTGGGTTTAGCGAATGGGGGGATAAAATTGAAAAATAGGCTAGTTGTATGGGGCATAATTTTTATTTGCACGTTTATCGTTGCCATTCCGGCATACGCCATACAAGTCCCATTGGAGATATCCATGAAAAGAGCCTACCCAGTTCAAAGCGATAACATAACCCTTGTCTCTTACCAAGCCACTTTAAGGGTGCGGCCAACCTTCACCTCTGTAGATACGTTTATAGTCATACGAAATGATGGCCCTTCTGAAGCAAACATTACAGTAGGCATACCTTCAAAATATGATGATGTTGTGACCGTAAAGCAGCCTTCAGTAATAGTTGAGGGACAAAGCCAAAAGCTTACTACGCTACGCGCATCTCAGCCCCCCCAAACGAGCGATATATTTTTGCCTCCCTATTGGAGTACTTTTACGGTGAAATTAACTCCTGGCCAATCTAAGGTTATTAAATCTTCCTTTACTATAGATAATAAATTTAATCAAGACGAACTTCGCTTTATATATTTTCCTCTAAAGTTTCTCAATTTCTGGAAGGGGCCTATTAATTACATTCAGATAACAGCAGATTTAGACTTTTATCCCCTTTATGTGTTTGAGCCAAATCCTTCCGTCATGCCTTCTGAATACGACACCGGAGGCAGGTTGGTATGGCGCTTTTTGGATGTCAGGCAGGTTGAAGACCTACAGCTTTATTTTTATCCTGTCGAGCTGGCTGTGGCAAGCTATTTGAAACAAAAAGCGCAAGGCAATAACGAAGTGATCAACATCGTCAACTTATACCAAAAAATGGACTATGATGACGCCATCGCCTCCATTGACGAATTTCTGCTGACAAATCCTACCTTTGAACTAAGCAACGAATTAAAGTATCTAAAGGCCCTGTGCCATATGGAGCTCTATCAGCCGGGAATGGCCATGGAAATATTCGAACAACTTCAAAACTCCCCAGGTTTTGCAGAACCTCTTTCCAATGTGATACGCAACAAGATGATCTATGATAGGGTATATTTTATGAAACTCATGGGAAAAGAGGATGAAATCTTAGATTACCTAAAAGAAATACAACCTTCGTTAAAAAATAATGCCATTTTTATAAAATGGGTAGAAGATGAGATCAAAAGGCTGTCCCCTTTGCCACCACCTCCACAAGAAACAGAAGAAATGGTCGATGAGACGGTAGATGAACAAGCCCAATCTTCCAATGACCAAGAAGATAAGGTTAATGCCATTGAATATATCGACATCCTAGGTTATGACGTTCCAGTAGAGCTAATTTTTATAGGCATCCTGTTGCTAATTATAATAGTATATATGATACGCAGACGGCGAAATAAAAAGAAGAAGAGATATATATTTTAGAGGAACAGGGGAATAGAGTATGAAAGAATTGCTGTTTATCGTAAATCCTACTGCGGGCAATGGCGCAGCCCTTGCTGCCATACCTTTAATTGAACAATATTGCAGGCAATGCCATTTCAAATATGAAATAACAAAAACTCAATACAAAGGTCATGCTACCGCCCTGGCGAAGAATGCCATTTCCTCATCGTATGATGCCGTAGTAGCTGTAGGAGGCGACGGTACCGTTATGGAGGTAGCTAATGGCCTAGTTGGCTCATTGACCCCTCTGGGCATTTTACCAATGGGCACAGGCAATGATCTTTCAAAAAGCCTAAATATTCCTTCCAAGATAGATAAGGCCCTATCCATTATCGCCCGAGGCAAACCTAAGTACATGGATGCAGTTTCCTACGGCGGTGGTTATTTCCTAAATGTTGCCAGCGTAGGTTTTGACGCTGAGATAGCCCGAGATATACAAAAGTTTAAACGATGGATCCCTGGCAAGGCGGCTTATTACTTGGCTGCATTGCTTAAATTCATTACATATAAGCATAAAGACGTTATACTGGAAATAGATGATACTACAATCAGTGCCAAGATATTGCTATTTGCTGTTGCCAATGGCACCCATTACGGAGGGGGAATGAAGGTAAACCCCAACGGTTTTATAGATGACGGATATATCGATGCAATATTGATTTCTCCCGTACCACGGTTTAAGTTCCCTTTTTTATTTTGGAAATTCGTGTCAGGCCAATACTTGGACTTGCCTTATGTTAAGGCTTACAGATGCAAAAAGGTGAAGATACACAGCAACGAAAACCTTCCAGTAAACGGGGATGGCGACATAATTGCAACAACCCCTGTCCAATTTTCTGTGTTGAATCGAGGCATCCTTGTGCTTTGTTAGAGGCTTATGCAAGGGGAGAGGGTAAGGTATGGATTTATATACGATTTTGGAAGAATATGACTACTTGATAATAGTTATTTCTGCTACATTATCGATACTGGCCTTCATTATGGCAATAGTGTATTCGATAAAAACCAGAAAGATCATGAAGAAATATAAACGCTTAATGAGAGGTATGAACAATAAAAACCTTGAAGCGCTGCTGATGCACCACCTTGATTGTGTTAAAGATAATGCCACCAAAATACAAGATTTAGAAGCCAGATACCAATATTTAGCAAAAGAGCTGAGATCCTGTATACAAAAGGTAGGAATTATAAGGTATAATCCGTTTGAACAGATGGGAAGCGATCTGAGCTTTTCAGTGGCTTTGCTAGATAAGAACAACAACGGAGTAGTATTAACTGGGCTATTCACCAGAAGCAGTTCCTCTGTATACGCAAAGCCAATTCAAAACGGTACTTCTACCTATCCTTTATCCCAGGAAGAGATAGAGGCTATAAACAGGGCCATTAATCAAGGTGCTTCTTTCCCCACAGATAAATAGCCTACGAAATTAAAGAATTGACTGCATAAAAAACACCTCCGCAAGAAAAAATATCAACGCGGAGGTGTTTTTTTATGAAGGTCATAGCGATTCAAAGAGGACTGGAGCATATCAAAGACCAATTAAATCGGCTGGGATATAAGGTGGTGTTCTATGAGGATGCCCGCTGCCCTGTCGATGCGCTGATATACCTCGAAGAAAACAACGACAATACCCTTATCAATATCAATAAACACCTATCTCAGCAATATGCCATGGTAAGCCTTCCTCACCATTATACCGGCACTATCCTGATCAACGCAAAAGATAAAAGTATAGAGGAAATCGTTCAAATAATAGAAAAGCGCGCATATAGCCCTTTATTTTAAAGTACAAATAGACGTTTCCGCAAGCTTAGAAAAACTCAAATAAATCCCCCTACTTATGATGTCGGCCATGTTCATGACGAGACTCAATCTGGTGCTTTGTAATATAAGATACTCTGCCAAACCGCCCACATTTACTATTCCTGTTATGTACATATCTCCTACTTTGGGTAACTTTTTATTAAGGCCAGCCCCTGGAACAATGGAGCCTTTATCCACTATTATACATCCAACTCTTTCATGATTTCCCAGACATGCATCAATGGCTATTATGAAAGGGTGGCCATAGTTTGCTTTGATGGCATCAAGAGTGCTCTGTAAATTTTTGGCATGCACGGGGTTGTCCAGCGTGCCATATATAAGTATATTCTGCCACTTAACCATTGAACTGAGCTTATATCCTACCAAAGGGCCAAGGCAGTCTCCCGTCGACCGATCGGTACCTATGCACAGCACAATAATGTCGGTATGTTCCAACCTATATGCTTCTTTAAAAGTCCCTATGAACCTCTCGACAAACATCGATAAGGCATTTGGATTTTTGATATCGATAATTCTGTTCTCTATTGTCTGCACCGTCTTTATCCTCCTGCTTTTTCATTTTCTTTTGCTTTTTAAATGCTATCCAATATAATGTTTATGAAATTTCGCTGTAAATATACTTGGATAACAGAAAACAATTGGCTAGGTCAAAAGCAGGATTTTTTCACTTTTTGGCGAAATATCAATACTAGGCGTCTATTTCCCCGGTAAAGGAGATAAAACTTCAACATTAGAAAGGAGGAATGAACGCATTCCTCTCCATCTCGAAGTAGATGGAGCCTCCTGCGCTCGTAAATGATGAAAAAGACCAAGGCAATTTTTTTAATTGTACTGATCGTTTTTATAATCGGTATTACGATGCGCTCTCAGCTGCGTAAATTGTTATTTTACAGATATGAAAATTTGCAAAGTGACAGTTCGTTGAACGAACCTATTCAGGCAGAAGAAGGAGCCCAAATCCATTTTTTTAAAAATGGATTTGCAGTTTCGGGCAGTAATACCAAATTTTACTTGTATAATGGTAGCGAGATGAGCTTGCCTTTTAAGCCGGAAGATATGGCGTTGGTGGGCAGTTCTCCTGTTATCAATCAATCTACTTCTAAGTATGCCCTAATAAATAGCAAATTCGTATATGATACCACGCAAATACCTTTTAAGCTGGTATATGCCGTTGAAGAGGAGGGTGAGGTTTTTGAAATACGTGAAGCGGGCGATATGCTGTTAATAGTCTCAAAAACACAGGACAATTTTCTAAAACCGGTACTCATCGAAAAGGATACAATATATACCATTAGTCTAGAGAGTACCGATCATTCCCATTATTTAGATGCATCATATGATCCCGTTACAAAGGGTTTTTCGGTGCTGGCTTTGGCCACCGATACTCCCTATCCGTCTGTCCGTGTATTCAATTTTATCAATGGCAATTCCCCTCAGGGGATGTTGTCGTTGAGCGATTCAATGTTTTATAAAATCTACAGGACCCAAAAAAGCGTTGTCCTCGTTGGCATACACCAGCTAATATGTTACAATGTTGATGGCTCAATAAAATGGAGCATCAACGTTCCAAACTGCTACATCCATCACTATATACCTTTAGGCAATGACTTCGCACTCTATTTCCCAAAAGCAAGGTTCAGCGGCGCCAATACAGTGTATGTGCGCAGCAATGGTGAAAAAGAACTGCTAGAGCTGCCATATGGCTTAACCGATATACAGCCTTACAGGAGCCAACAGCTGGTCGCTCTTGATAGAAACGGCAACTTGGTAGTAATAGGGAAAAATGGCAACACCATTAAAACTTATACCTTGGATATATATCCAGTAAGATTATATTGGTCATCTTTCGCCCCCGAAGGTTTTTACATATTGGGCAGGGATAATATGCTGCATATATATACTTTAAATAAAGCCGATTCTCGAAAGGATGAAAATACATGAACTATGTTGATTATATAGTATTGTCTATTTTATCGATATGTTTATTGATAGGGGTTTACAACGGTTTTGTGGTTTCAAGTTTGGGCTTTTTATCCTCCCTTTTTTCTTGGCTTGTCTCGCTTACATTCTATCCATCGCTCTCTAAATTTATCATACAACGATATCCTGATTTGATAAAAAATTTGATTTTTTACACAGAAGGTGCTTCCAAAGTTAAATCCATTGAGGAACAAGCTCTCGTTGTGTCATCATTAACACAGGAACAAATAATAGATATAGTGAATCGGGCCAAACTGCCCCCGCCTTTTGATCGCTTGTTGTTGCATAACATGTTAAATAGAACTTTGCCCGATCTCACTACTGTTGGCGAGTATTTCAATTATAGCATCGCGTACATAATTCTCAACATAATATGCTTTATAACGCTATTTTTAATAATAAGGATAATATGTCAGATTGGCATATCCATCACAAGGGAAGTAATAGGTTTGCCCGTTTTGAAGAAGTATAATGGTCTTGCGGGCGCTGGAGTCGGAGTTCTAAGAGGCTTCTTTTTGATATCCTTGTTGTTCTCACTGGTACCGATCATATTGATTTTAGCTCCCCTAGACATCATTTATTTGTTAATAGAAAATTCTTCCATGGGAGAATTCTTTTTTGAAACAAATATATTTACCAATTTTATAAGGGGATTCGTCTAAACGAATCCCCTTTTGAATGTTTCACGTGAAACAATTTAGGAGTGTTTCACGTGAAACACTCCTATGACATCAGCCTTTCAACTATTCTTTCAAGGTCATCTTCGCTGTAATATTCAATTTGAATTACGCCTTTCTTTTTTCCCGGGGTAATCTGAACCCTGGTCCCAAAGCGCTCTTCCAGGTTGGCTTCAATCTCTAATATATAGCTAGGCTTCTTTATAACTGTTTCTTTATTTTTACTTTCCTTTGTGCGGCCTTTTATATTCCTGACTATCTGTTCTACCTCTCTTACGCTTAACCCCTTTTCTACTATCCTCCTCGCTAGCATCAATCTCATTTGCTCATCCTCAATGGACAGTAATGCCCTTGCATGTCCCGATGTCAACCTACCGTCCTCTAAATATCCCTTTATTTCATCGCTTAAAGAGAGAAGCCGTAAGGCATTAGCCACGGCAGACCTGCTCCATCCTATCCTTTCGGCCACTTGTTCTTGAGTAAGGCCGTACTCCTCTATTAGCTGGCGTATACCCTGGGCCTCCTCTATAGGATTTAGGTCCTCGCGCTGCAAGTTTTCAATCAAGGCTAATTCAACCAATTCTCGCCTTTCTACATCCCGCACAATGGCCGGTATATGGGTTAAACCAGCAAGCCGGGCCGCTCGCCACCTCCTCTCTCCCACAACGATAACGTATCGCCCATTGTTGGGCTTTACTATAATGGGTTGAACGACACCATGCTGTTTTATAGACTGGGCAAGCTCCATTATCTTCTGTTCATCAAAACGCTTCCTGGGTTGATCAGTATTTGGATCAATATCGGTGATCTTTATCTCCTGAATAGCTTCCCTACCAGAGGAGGAAACTATTTGTACATCATAGGGCTGCAGGAGAGCATCCAACCCCCTACCCAATCCCCTTCTTGCCAACTAAATCGCCTCCCTATCGCTTTCAATAAACTCTTCAGCCAGTTCACAATAGGCAACAGCTCCTACGCATTTTGGGTCATATAGAATTATAGGAACGCCATGACTCGGTGCTTCACCCAATCTAACATTTCGCGGTATGATAGTTCTATACACTTTATCCCTAAAATGCTTTTTTACATCCTCCACTACCTGGATTGAAAGATTGGTCCTGGCATCAAACATGGTCAATACAACACCTGCAAGCTCCAGAGATGGATTTAAGTTCTTTTTTACGATATTGATGGTGCTCATCAGCTGGCTTAACCCCTCAAGAGCATAGTATTCACACTGAATGGGCACCATAACTTTATCTGAAGCAGTTAAAGCATTTATAGTAAGAAGTCCCAAAGAAGGAGGACAGTCAATGAAGATATAGTCATATTCATCTCTGATGGGTTCAATGGCCTTCTTGAGTATGGTCTCTCTTGCAATCATAGGGACCATTTCTATTTCTGCCCCTGCAAGATCTATGTTAGAAGGTATGATATCCAAATTTTCTATTTTTGTATGTAATATAGCCTGCCTAGCATGAACCCCGTTTATTAACACATCATAGATAGAACAGCCTAGGTTATTCTTATCAATTCCTAATCCGCTTGTGGTATTGCCCTGAGGATCTATGTCTATGGTCAATACTTTTTTCCCCAGAGCGGCTATGCAGACGCTTAAATTTACATTTGTCGTTGTCTTCCCCACTCCACCCTTTTGATTAGCAATGGAAATCACCTTTGACATGAAATAACAACCCCTTCATTTGATTTTCCTCCATAGGGAACTGTCCTTAACCTATATTATATTAAAACATAGCATCAATTTAAAGGGCAACAAAAACAAAATACGGCATTACCTGCTTAATGGTCATGCCGTATCTCCAATTTAAAATATCAATAATTTAATTGGCTTTATGACACATCATATAATTTTAAGAATACTTAGGTATTTTCACAATTATTTCCACACTATCTTCGTTATCAATTTGCGTCATCTGTGGGTTTAACCCATATTCCTTTATCAGGCTAACGGCTCTTTTAATGGTATTTATAAAAATCCTCATATCCTTATTACAAGCACTCTTCACCCTTTTATGTTTAATCTCCTTAACTTTATCGGACTGCAGCTTTTTCAATACTTTTTCTACCAGCATCTCGGTTTCTTTTACGTTGTATTTCTTACTTATGACCTGCTGCAAGACCTTGAGCTTCAAGTCATCATCGGGCAATCTAAGCAACGCTCTGGCATGTCGTTCTGTTAGATTGTGTTCAAGTAACATCTTCTTTATATTATCTGGGAGCTTGAGTAGGCGCATCTTATTGGCAATGGTAGATTGATTTTTCCCTATCTTCCTTGCCAACTCCTCCTGCGTAAAGCCATGATCGTGTATTAGACAGGCATATCCCATTGCTTCATCCAAATAATGTAAATTCTCTCTTTGAAGATTTTCGATCATGGCCACAATGGCTGAATCACTCTCGCTAATGTTTAAAACTATTGCGGGTATGTACTTCATCCCTATCATTTGACAGGCACGCAGGCGCCTTTCACCAGCAATCAGCTCATAGCCATCAGAACCAATCTTTCTCACTGTTATAGGCTGTAACACTCCATATTGCTTTATAGATTCAGAAAGCTCCTCTAAGCCCTGCTTCGAAAATTCTTTCCTAGGCTGATAGGGATTAGGTCTTACCTTATCGATGGGAATTTGTTGTACCATCATATAGCTCTCCGGAAAGCCTTTTCTCATAACCTTCAACACCTCTATCGCCCCCATTCGATTTATACTATTCGCCATAAATTCTTAAATTCCTTCTTATTCGTTTAATTTTTTTTATTATTTTCGATTATTACATTATTTTTAATATTTTCTCTTTATATTGCTGTATTTCTCCATTTTTCACCATATTTATTGGTAGATACAAAAAAATCGCCATCATAACGGCGATTTTTGGGGTTTTCCGGGCGATCGAGGATATTTGTCAGGCGTCCTCTCTTCTTTCCGTATCACCACTATATTGTGAGTTTTTTCCGAAAATGGGACATTTAGATTCTTTATCTCAACAAAGCTGCCCCCCAAAACATTGATGGCATTTTTGGAGGCTCTCAGCTCTTCCAACGCTCCAGGACCTTTATACGACAAGAAAAATCCTCCTAAACGCAAAAAAGGAATGCAATATTCGCACAGCACCCTAAGTGGAGCCACCGCTCGGGATACCACTACATCAAATGTCTCACGATAATGAGAATGCCCCAATTCCTCTGCTCTCCCATGAACAGCTGTTATTTTATCGAGCTTCAGAGAACTGATCACTTGATTTAAAAAGGCCACCCGTTTTTTTGATGCATCGAGCAACATTACCTCCAGCTGAGGAAAAGCTATCTTTATAGGAATACCAGGAAAGCCAGCACCTGATCCCACATCCAAAATCCGCATTCCGGGTTGAAAAATGTTTATGGTCAATACTGATATGGAATCCAAAAAGTGCTGAATTATAATTTCCCTTGGCTCTGTAATGGCGGTTAAATTTACTTTTTTATTATACTCTACCAAAAGATAAAGGTACTTCCTAAACTGCTCAAGCTTTGAGCTATCTATATCTATTCCCAACTCATAAAGGCCATTCTTCAAAAGCTCCAACTCACTGAGAAAGTCCTTCACTGGCCTTTTTCCTCCTCATCTTTTCCATGTAGATCATCAAAACCGAAATATCAGACGGTGACACTCCCGAGATCCTGGAAGCCTGCCCTATGGAACGCGGCCTTATCTCCTTAAGCTTTTGCTTGGCCTCATTTCTAAGACCTGATATATCGTCATAGTTTATATCCTCAGGTATCAATTTGTTCTCCATCTTTCTAAACTGCTCTGCCTGTTGTATCTGCTTCTTTATATACCCCTCATATTTTATCTGTATCTCTACCTGCTCCTTTTCTTGCCTGGTCAGGTCAGGATTTGCCAGCCCCAACTCCTCATAATCGCTATACTGGATTTCAGGCCTTTTTAACAGGTCATACAACGTAATACCGCTCTTAATCAGGGAACTTCCCTTCTTCTTTAGAAAATCCAGCATCTTATCTGTAGGGCCGACAATTACCTCCTTAAGCCTAGCCAACTCCTTCTCCACCTTCTCCCTCTTTCGCATGTATAAATCATACCTTCTATCATCCACCAGCCCAATTCTTCTCCCTATCTCTGTAAGCCTTAAATCAGCGTTATCCTGCCTAAGCAGCAGACGATACTCGGCCCGTGAAGTCATCATTCTGTATGGCTCATTGGTACCTTTGGTGACAAGATCATCAATCAAAACCCCTATATAGGCCTGGGAACGATCTAAAATCAGTGGCGGCTCATCCTTTATATACTGCACCGCATTTATACCTGCTATTATCCCTTGAGCTGCAGCCTCCTCATAGCCCGAACTGCCGTTTATCTGTCCTGCGAAGAATAAACCCTTTATTTCCTTGCTCTCCAACGATAGCTTAAGCTGAGTGGGGTCAATACAATCGTACTCTATGGCATAAGCAGGACGCATAATCTGGACGTTTTCCAGGCCCGCAACGGTACGGTACATGGCAATCTGTACATCAATGGGCATACTGGTGGACATGCCCTGCACATACATTTCAAGGGTATTAAGGCCTTCGGGCTCAATAAACACTTGATGACTCTTCTTATCTCTGAACTTGACCACCTTATCTTCTATGGAAGGACAGTACCGCGGACCAATGCCCTCTATAACGCCCGAATACAGAGGAGAACGATCCAAATTCTTTAAGATGATCTCGTGGGTGCGTTCATTGGTATAGGTAAGCCAGCAGGACACCTGTTCCCTCTTTATGGTATCATGCAAGAACGAGAAGGGAATTATAATTTCATCCCCCGGCTGCTCTTTCATCTTTGAAAAATCTATGGTTTTGCGGTTGACTCTGGCAGGGGTTCCAGTTTTAAACCTCCTTAATCTAAACCCTAGGTCTTTCAAACACTGGGATAGGTAGTTGGCGGGGAAAAGGCCGGAAGGGCCGCTGTTTACAGAATACTCGCCAATGATCACACGGGATTTTAAATACACTCCAGTAGCCACCACAACTGCCCGACAGGTATAATACTCGCCAGTGCTCAAAACAACGCCTTCAACGGCTCCTCCCTTAACCCTTATAGAAACCACTTCACCCTGCTTTAGATCTAGATTTTCCTGTCTTTCCAGAGTTTGTTTCATCTGCATGTGATAGTTCCTCTTGTCGGCCTGAGCCCTCAAGGAATGAACAGCAGGCCCCTTGCCGGTATTTATCATCCTTATCTGAATAAACGTCTTATCGGTATTTATGCCCATCTGCCCGCCAAGGGCATCTATCTCCCTCACCAGATGCCCTTTAGAAGTACCCCCTATAGAGGGATTACATGCCATAAAGGCTACGCCTTCCAGGCTTATGGAAAAAACAGCTGTCCTACAGCCCAACCTTGCTGCGGCAAGGGCCGCTTCACACCCTGCATGACCAGCTCCTATGACAATTACATCATAATCCCCTGCATAAAACTCCATAGCCACATCCAACTCCTATTTCCCTATGCAAAATTCAGAGAATATCTTATCGATCAAATCCTCGGTCACCGTCTCTCCCGTTATGGTACCCAGCGCATCACAGGCACTTCGTATATCAATGGATACCAGGTCTAGAGGTATACCATTTTCCAAAGCATGCAAAGCCTCTATCACATGTTCCTTTGCCCTTATGAGGGCCTCCTGATGGCGCAAATTGGTTACCAGTACCCCATCATCAGCCCATACCTTGCCTTCCATAACGATATCGTATATGGACCTCTCTATATCCTCTATCCCCCTATTTAAGACCATAGAGGTGTGTATTATTGGGGCATTCAGCTCAATATCCTTTAAATTCAAAACTATTGGTTTATCGGTCTTGTTTAAGACGGCAATCACCTTTTTATCGGCTATCTCAGCCATAATTCTCCTATCCTCATCGTCAAATGGCCTTGAGGCATCCAGCACCCACAACACCAGGTCTGCATCTTCAATGCTCTTTCTTGACCGCTCAACGCCCAATTCCTCTATCACGTCTGTGGTCTCCCTTATGCCAGCCGTATCGAGAATCCTTACCAAAAGGCCATTTATGCTGAGGGATTCCTCGATCACATCCCTGGTGGTGCCGGGTATATCGGTAACGATAGCGCGGTTTTCCCTTAGCAGAGCATTGAGAAGCGATGACTTGCCCACATTGGGTTTGCCGACAATCACCACCTTTATCCCCTGCCTGATTATCTTTCCATGCTCAGCCGTACTCAACAGACGGTCGATCTCCTTTAGAACATCGTTGAGCCTGTACAAATAAGCCTCTACAGGTTCCTCCTCTATACCTTCTTCCGGATAATCGATGATAACCTCTATGTGTGCCATGGTATCTAGAAGCTTTCCCCTTATGCTGCGAATTTTTTCAGATAAAGCACCTTCCATTTGCCATATCGATGCTCTGGCCTGGGATTCCGTCTTTGAATATATAAGCTCCATTATACCTTCAGCTTGGGCCAAGTCAATCCTGCCATTCAAAAATGCCCGTTTGGTGAACTCTCCCGGCTCTGCCATCCTCGCCCCGTATTCAATGGCGAGTTTCAGGATCTGCCTTAAAGGAACAATCCCGCCATGACAGTGTATCTCCACTATGTCCTCTTTGGTATAGGAATGGGGCGCTTTCATGACTACTACAAGCACTTCATCGATGATCTGCCCATTGCCATCCACTATATGCCCATAATAAAACCGGCGATTCTCAAAATAGTCCAGCTGCTTGCCGCTTTTGGTTTTAAACATCCTTTTCAGGATATCCTGGGATTTATTCCCGCTCATCCTCACTATGCCAATGCCACCCACGCCAATAGGCGTTGAAATTGCAGCTATAGTATCTTCAAAAGCTATGTTCATCACATATCATCCTCTTTTTCTCCTGCCTTACATGATGGATTTACCATGATTTTTTCCCTTTAACATAAATATTAACCCAGTAATCATTTACTGGGTTAATACTTAATATAAGTATCATTATATAAATATCATTTCAGCTTTATAATCACTTTTCTATAAGGCTCTTCCCCTTCGCTGTACGTAGTAACATAAGGATGATTTTGAAGGGCGGAATGTATAATGCGCCTCTCATAAGGATTCATGGGTTCAAGCACTATGCTCTTCTTTGTCCGTTGCACCTTATTGGCCAACCGCTGTGCCAACCTTCTCAAAGTCTCCTCTCTTTTGCTGCGATATTTCTCCGTGTCCAGTATAATCCGCTTTGCGTCGCTCCTGCCTTTGTTTACCACCAGATTTGTGATGTACTGAAGTGCATCCAGAGTCTCGCCTCTACGGCCTATCACCAATCCCATATTTTGGCCGCTAAGCCTTACCATTATCTGTTCTTCCTCTTCGGTCACTTCAATTCTGGCTTCAATTCCCATCAACTCCAAAAGCCTGGATAAAAACTCTTTTATCTCGTCCTTTACGCTCTTCTTAATGGTGGCTCGAATCCTCGCCTCTCTACCGCCTATTATTCCAAATAAACCCTTCACAGGCTGTTCAAGCACTTCTATCTCTAGATTATCCCTCTGAACCCCCAGCTTTGCCACAGCCATCAAAATAGCTTCTTCAATAGTCTTGCCCGTGGTCT
>NZ_VSCO01000179.1:0-3139 GCF_047459465.1 Caldicoprobacter sp.
ACCTACCGGTAAGGTAGTTGCTGAGCAGGCACCTACCCGAATAGGAGATACACATAGCACCGTGAACGAATACCTCCAGCTCGAGGGTAGGGGGGGTTTTATCCCTTATCTCCTTTATCTCATCCAGGCTGAGCTCTCTCGCCATTATTATCCTTTTTACCCCTTGGCTGTGCCAGAAGGCAGCACTCCGCCAGTTGGTGGTGTTGGCCTGGGTGCTTAAATGTATTTCCATGTCGGGTGCAACTTCCTTCACCAGGGACAGCATCCCTGGATCCGATACTATGACCGCATCCACTCCAATATCTTCAAGAAAGCGAACGTAGTCCTCAACACCCTCAAAGTCTTGGTTGTGAGCAAATATGTTCAATGCGACGTATACCCTACGCCCATATCTGTGGACGTATTCCACCCCTTCCCTCATTTCATCCAGTTCAAAATTGCCAGCCGAGGCCCTAAGGCTCAACCTTTTGCCGCCTATATATACGGCATCCGCTCCATACGCCACGGCCACCTTTAGCTTTTCAAGGTCGCCTGCCGGTGCCAAAAGCTCGGGTATCTTCATATTGCATTCCATCCTTTCGTAAAATCACATGTTCTCATGAAAAAGCCAACTTACTGAAAAAACGATCATCATAAACTTCGGGAAATCAAAATTCCTTTTTGCTGCACAGCTCCCCAAAGAAACGCCTACCAATAAAAGCTTCCCATAACTCAATGCCTTAAACTAACAGAGCCCACTCATTAGAGTGAGCTCCAATATACCTGCACTATTCCTTATTTTTATTCTGGCTATCCTTCCACAACTTCTCGTACTTTTGCTTGGCTCTAGCATGCTCTTCGGCAGTGTAACTAAACTCGTGCCGGTTATCCCCGGCA
Organism: Caldicoprobacter sp.; assembly: GCF_047459465.1. NCBI lineage: Bacteria > Bacillati > Bacillota > Clostridia > Caldicoprobacterales > Caldicoprobacteraceae > Caldicoprobacter > Caldicoprobacter sp. The sequence continues at coordinate 877 of NZ_VSCO01000179.1, forward strand.
TACACAAAGAACAGCACGGGCTTTTTGGGATTCATGAACTCCTCATCCGGATACAGTACCGCTTCTACAGCAAGCTGTCCCGGCGAAGCTATAGGGCCAACAGGCAGCCCCTTATACTTGTAGGTATTATAAGGCGAATCCACCGCAATCTCCTCATTGGTCAGGAAGGGCTTCCTCTCAGAACGTCCCAGAGCATACTGCACCGTTGCACATGACTGAAGGGGCATATCGATATTCAACCTGTTGTGAAATACCGCAGAGATCTTATAGAATTCATCCTTTACAGCGGCCTCTTCCTGAACTATCGAAGCCAGAGTGATTACCTCATCCAGGGTCATCCCCCGTTCCTCTATGGCTGTAAGAAGAGGTACGTCCCTGAATTCGGCATAGTACACTTTCTTTTCAAAGGTGGATAACATCTTTCTTATTATATCATCGGGCATAGAGTCCACATAGACTATATAGGTATCGGGGAACAAGTATCCTTCCAGAGGATATTCTCCGTTCCTTCTCACCTCGGGTATCTCATACAAAAAGGTATATTCTTCTGCAAACTTATCAAATTGCTTAGCAGTTTCAATGAATTGCTGGGCTGTAAACCTAAAAACCTTTTGCCCGTCTTTTTCAAAATTCTCCAGGTAATTGGCCATATCGCGTATGCTAAACCCTTCAGGAATTGTAATCTTTACCGTGTCCACTGCAGCCTCGCCCGTTATCAGCTCATCCAGGATCTGCTGGGGAGTCATATTTCTGGAAAGCTTATACCGCCCGGCCTTCAGCTTTGAAGCCTTATCGGTAAGCTCAACATAAAATCTAAAAACGCCGGTACTGCGAATCAGGCCATTTTCATACAGTATTTTAGCAATGCCCCGAACAGAAGTCCCCATCGGTATATCCACCGTTACGGTGGTGTGATCCTTAACGTCCACCGGTTCAAACAACAATATTCGGACTTGACGTACCGCCCACAAAACAACCCCCATCACTATTCCAAGGCTGATGAGGTATATCAATAAATTCCTTACAACAGATTTTATAAAAGGATATATACCCTTTCTCTTCTTTTGATCTCGAGTAACTGCAACTTCAGACATCTTTCAACCCCCGCCTATGTCGTCATCTTAATTATATAGAGTTACATATCTTTTGACAAGGCAGAGGAGGTTAATAAAATATTAAAATTGTGTTAATCTTTGATTGAAAATCTACTCATTATCCTTTGATACAGCGACAATACAGGAAGGCCCAGCAGGCCTATCACCACAAGCTGCCCCAAACCTACTTTCAGGGCAACCAGCCAGTAAGGCATATTAGCAGCCGGCGCTAGATAGATGGGTACGCCGAGAGCATTTAAAATTATGGGTGGCAGCAAGGCCACATAACGGTTGGGCGCCTTATACGTAAGGTAAGCCGATACCAGCGTAATGAGGCTGCCGCCCAGGATATCCACCAAGCCAAATGGGCTGCTCAGATTGGCAAACATGCATCCCAGCGCTACTCCGGGAACGGCAGCCGCATCTATAAATGGGAGCACCGTCAACGCCTCGGCCAACCTGAATTGTATGGGGCCAAAGGATATCGACTGAAGGGTCATGGTTAACCCAGTATATACAGCAGCAATGATGGCTGCTCGCGCAATAAAGCGAGCAGAAATCTTAAACTCCTTCACTTCCCTTTATCCCCCTCTTCGCCGTCTTCCTGCATAAAATCCAGCTCCATATCCACAGCTTCGCTCAATATCTTGTATATATCCGACATGAGCGTATTTAAGCGGTATTCAGCCTGCAAAAATTCGCTTATAGCAGGTGAGTGCTGTATGAGCTCCGAAAGCTTTCTGAACTTATCCAGCTCTTCCTCGTCAGGCTGCTTGCCGCTCAAAAATGCAGCCTGCAGCTGAAACTGCCGTTTCTTAAAGTCCTTCAGCATCTTCTTATTGGTTTCATCCTGATAAATCCTTTCCTTTGCGGCCTTGTAATCCCTGTATTCCTTGCTTACCGAAAGCGCCCTGGCCAATTCATGGGCCTTATCGTATACGTTCATATCTGGAGCCCCCCATCTTCATGGAATGAATTATATTATTATTGTGAAGTAATTTATATTTCCATGATGATAGGCAGTATCATGGGATTTCTCTTGGTTTTCTCATAGAGGAAATCCCTCAGCTCATCCCTTATATTGGTTTTCAAAGTAGCCCAATCGGTGATGTTCTGCCGCTCGCATCTATCCAGCGTTTCTTTAACCACCTGTCGTGCCTGCTCTATGA
>NZ_VSCO01000180.1:0-3136 GCF_047459465.1 Caldicoprobacter sp.
TGCATCCGAAACGCCATTTTCCTTTATATCCCCCGGTTGAGCTACATTTCCTCTTTGAGCACACGATAAAAGAAAGGCCGTTATCATGAGCGCCATCAAAAGCAATGGCCATCTCTTATTCATGATCTAATCCCCCCATACACCGCAAATTTGGGTAAGCCTAGAAACATCCGACCAAATAAGAGTATATACGCTTTTTATGGGATAATCAATAGTTTGTTTGTCAAAGAAACTATTCTTTAAAAATAAGGATGATGGTACTCAATTGGTTGCATTTTTATTCATATTATTGTATAATTATAAATACAATTTATTTAGGGAGGGTAAAAGGTGAATACGCAGGAAATAATAGCCCTTGACAAGAAGTACTACATGAATGTTTTCGGGGAACGGCTGCCAGTAATATTCGAATATGGCAGGCAATCCACCCTATACGATAAAGAGGGAAAGGCATACACCGATTTTGTGGCCGGAATAGCAGTCAACGTGCTGGGATATGGCCATCCTGCCCTGGTGGAAGCCATCACCTCCCAGGCCCAAAAACTGCTCCATTGCTCGAACCTGTTTTATATAGAAGCTCAGGCCCAAGCGGCAAAACTTCTGGTGGAAAACAGCTGCGGCGATAGAGTATTCTTTGCAAACAGCGGAGCCGAAGCCAACGAAGGGGCTATCAAGCTGGCCCGAAAATATTTTTATGATAAGGGCATGAATAAATATGAGATAATAACCGCTACCAATTCATTCCATGGCCGAACCCTGGCTACCCTTGCAGCCACAGGCCAAAAGAAATACCAGAAACCCTTCATCCCCATGCCTAAGGGTTTTAAAAGCGTACCCTATAACGATCTGGAAGCTTTAAAAAAGGCCATTACCCCCAAAACATGTGCTATCATGCTGGAGCTAATACAGGGCGAAAGCGGAGTTATCGAAGCTACTTATGAATATGTAAAGGGCGTGAAACAGCTGTGCAACGAAATGGGTATCTTGCTCATACTGGACGAGGTTCAAACCGGCATGGGAAGGACCGGTAAGCTGTTTGCATATCAACACTTTGGCATACAACCCGACATCATCACCCTTGCAAAGGGATTAGGCGGAGGCGTGCCTATAGGAGCCATAATAGCTAAGGAAAGCGTGGCATCAGCCTTTGACCCCGGCAGCCACGGGTCCACCTTTGGAGGAAATCCCTTGGCCTGTGCGGCAGCCATAGCCGTGATCACCACCCTTCTAAATGAAGGGTTGATCGATAGGTGTGCCCAGCTGGGAGAGCATTTCAAGCAAAGGCTTATGTACCTAAAGGATAAATACCCCTTCATAAAGGATGTGAGGGGAAAGGGCCTCATGCTGGGCATGGAGCTTGAATCCTCCGTCCCGGGTAAAGAAATAGTAAATGCAGCTCTTAAGCAAGGGTACATCATAAATTGCGCCGGGCACAATACTTTGAGGTTCCTACCCCCGCTGGTGATTACTAAAGCGGAAATTGACGGCCTGATAGACGCTTTGGATGGGATATTCCAACAGGTATTGGAAAGCCAGGGATTCAGCCTAACCGTGAAAAATGGCGCGCAATGCCGCACTACTGCTTAAGAATACTATAAAAGGGGTGAATTGTAGGTGGACCTTTACAATTACAAGCCCCAAAAGCCTTTCTCACAAAAACACCTTATAACCCTACAAGATTACAGCCAGGATGAAATATATCAGGTGTTGAGCACCGCCTTTGATCTTAAAAAAAAGCTCAAAGCCAACATCCCCCATCCCTATCTTAAGGGCAAAACCCTGGGCATGATATTCACCAAGTCCTCCACTCGAACCAGGGTTTCCTTTGAGGTGGGCATATATCAGCTGGGAGGATATGGCCTTTTCCTAAACGCCAACGACATCCAGCTAGGCCGCGGAGAGGCTATAAGCGATACCGCCAGGGTATTGTCTCGATATCTAGATGGGATAATGATAAGGACCTTCAAGCAGGAAGACGTAGAACAATTGGCCAAATACAGCTCCGTCCCCATCATAAATGGGCTTACCGACCTTTTGCATCCATGCCAGATACTGGCCGACCTCATGACCATATACGAGAAGAAAGGTACTTTAAGCGGCCTTAAACTGGCCTTCATAGGAGATGGGAATAACGTGGCCCACTCCTTGCTTATAGGATGCACCAAAGTAGGCATGCATATATCCATAGCCTCTCCCAAGGGCTATGAGCCGAAAGAAGAGATAGTCAAAATGGCAAAGGAAAACGGAATAGCTACTGGGAGCAATGTATTGATATCCAATGACCCCATAGAAGCCATACGCGATGCAGACGTGGTATATACCGACGTATGGGCCAGCATGGGGCAGGAGCACGAGTCAGAAAGCCGTGCAAAGGTTTTTGCCCCATACCAGGTCAACAAGGAGCTGTTTTGGCATGCCAAAGGCGATGCTATCTTCTTGCATTGCCTTCCGGCCCATCGCGGCCAGGAAGTGACTAATGACATTATAGACAGCCCGCAATCGGCAGTCTTTGACGAGGCTGAAAATCGGCTGCACGTGCATAAAGCCATCATGGTGCTATTGATGGGAAATAAAGCAAATTAATCTTGTTATCTATCGAACATCAAAGATTTTGGCTTTTCATTTTAATTGTCTCGTAAAAGGAGAGGGATAAAGATGGATTTGGTGATAAAAAAGGCTTCCGAGCAAGATGTCTTTGCCATACACGACATCGTTCAACAAGCTTTCCAAGCATATGCCAGGGAACTTGGATTTCCGAACAAGATATCAGCACTTAAAGAAACGCCCCAAACCATCCTAGAAGAGCTGCGAAAAAAGACCATATTCATAGCCTTTCTCAATGGCCAGCCAGCGGGCACCATCCGCCTGGAGGTTTTGCCACCCGGAAAAGTGGGCTATATAAGCCGTTTTGGCGTGCGCCCTGACGTACAAAACTGCGGCGTGGGGAAAGCCCTCATCAGAGCAGTGGAACAAGAAGCCAGGGAATTGGGGCTGTCAGCCCTTGCGCTGCATACCGCTTCAAAAATGACATCCCTGGTACGCTTTTATTATGGAATGGGTTTTTACATCCATTCCACATCCACCGACCGCGGCTACATTCGCGCCCTCATGTGCAAAGAGCTGGAGCAATGCCATG
>NZ_VSCO01000181.1:0-3133 GCF_047459465.1 Caldicoprobacter sp.
ACCTCCGGATAATCCATTTGGTCTATCTGGGCCTTTATGGCCTTCATGGCTTTTGAAAACTCCTGATTGCCTGCCTTTATCTCTTCAACGCATTTTAGATATGCACATATCTTATCGGCTGCCTTGACTATTCTCCAGTGCTCGGTATCCTTCTCCTCAATAAAAAACAAATCCCTATATTCATTCCTTAGCTCTTCGGGCAACATATTTAACAGCTTTTTAGCGGCAATCCTTTCTATTTCCTTATATGCCCTGCATATCTCGGGATTAAAGTATTTTATAGGGGTGGCCAAATCGCCGGTTATCACCTCCGAGGCCTCATGAAACACCGCCAGGGTCGCTACCCTCTCTGGATCAACCTTGCCACCGAAAAACTTGTTTTTTATAACCGCCAATCCATGGGCAATCATGGCCACCTGCAGGCTGTGCTCCTGAATATTCTCCTGGCAGGTATTCCTCATAAGCCCCCATCGCTGTATGTACTTCATCCTGGAAAGATAAGCAAAAAAGTGGCTCAATTGAAATTCCTCCCAAGCACTATAAGATTTCTTATATCATTTCCTCATTTACCATTTTAGCATAGCTCTTCCTTAAATCAAATCCTTGCGTGGAATAAAATCCCCTACCCTAACAAATACTTACCTAATAAATAACAATAAAAGGAGTGATACGTGTGTCATTGATGAAATACCTATACAGCCGACTGCTAGATCAACTGCTGGAAAAGATGAGCGATATGAAGATGATCAAAGTGCCCTGGCTGGTAGACAACTATTCTTTCTTGAAATTCATGGGAATTGCCGAACGAGCAAAAAACGGACAGCCCCTCATGCAACCATTAGGTTCCACCCTCAACTTCAAAGATTTTCAGGACCTGATGTTCATCCCGAATATGTTTCCAACCCCTGATGGCACCCAAATGGATACCCAGGTGGTGATAGGCAAAAACGCCAAAAAGCCCCTGATACTCCCCGTACCATTCATGATAGCGGGCATGGCTTACGGCGCATCCGTAAGCCTTCCGGTCAAAATAGCCTTAGCTAGAGCCTCGGCATCCATAGGAACCGCCACCAATTCCGGCGAGGCGGGCTTTTTGCAAAAAGAGCGCGACATAGCCAAACTTTACGTGGTGCAGTACAACCGCGCCGGTTGGGGCAATGCGCCTGAAGAGCTCAAACAAGCAGATATGATCGAGATTAAGATGGGTCAGGGGGCCAGTGCTGGCGACGGATTTAAAATAGGCAATAAGCTTATCGGAGATGAATTGCGAAAACACTTAAAGCTCAAGGAAGGACAGGATGCCGTGATGCCCGCACGGTTTCCCGATATAAACAACAGGGATGACCTTAAGCGCAAGGTAGATGAGCTGAGGAAGTTAACCGGTGGCGTACCCATAGCCATCAAAATTGCAGCCGGGAACATTGAACAGGATCTGGATACCGTCCTATACGCCGGAGCCGATGCTGTGGTAATTGACGGTGCACAGGGCGAAACAGCTGGGAGCGCTGAGATAACCATCAACAATTTCGGCATCCCCACCCTATATGCTCTTGTGCGAGCGGTGGAATACCTGGAAAAGAATAATTGCAGGGATAGGATATCCCTGATCATGACTGGAGGCTTCAGAGACAGCGGTGACATGCTAAAAGCCATAGCTCTGGGAGCTGACGCCTTCTACATCGGCTATCCAGTGGCCATTGCAGCCATATACACGCAGCTCAATAAATTGCCCGCCGGAGCAAGCCCAACCGACCTTTACCTTTACACCGGCAAATATACCGAGCTGCTCGATATAGATGAAGCAGCCAACTGCGCCAGCAACTTCTTGAAAGCCTTACGGGAAGAGATGGATATCGCCCTGCGCTGCCTCGGGAAAAGCTCCATCCATCAGCTAAGCAAGGATGATCTGGTAGCCCTCACTCCCGAAATGGCGCAGATTACCGGAGTAAAGCTGGCATATAACGTGCACCCCATTTAAATCGATTTTCCAACAAGCTATGTGATTATGCGTCAATTCATCCACTTGCTGGATTTATGAAATTAAGCAGCCGAAAAGCTGAAAATTAATGGAATATTTTTTAACGGGAGCATATTGCCTCCCAAATTTTTTTTTGATAGAATGGAGCGAAAATAACTACCGAGTAAAAGGATAGGCAGAGTAGGTGCTGCGCGTTAAGTGCCAGGGGATGGGATGTTGCCCCTGGACGAAAGGCTTAAATGGCCTGCGATGCAGTACCGCATCCGCTGCCACCTGGTATGAGAGAAGGCATTTCGTTCTCTTTAAGGTGGCATTCTCTGCCATCTAAAAGAGAAAGGAGGTGCTTTTTTATGGAAAGCCGCATAAGAAAAATGGCGTATACAGGGCTGTTTACCGCAATAAGCGTCATACTCACGCGCTTTTTTGCAGGTAATGTCAATATACTTGGCGTCTTCGCCTTGCGCCTCAGCTTCGGCGAGGTCCCCATAATGTTAAGCGGCATTTTGCTGGGACCTGTATACGGAATAGCCTGCGGCGCCTTGTCCGACCTCATAGGATATGCCATCAGTCCGGTTGGTGGCCCCTATTTTCCGGGATTTACCTTAACATCTGCTTTAACAGGGTTAATCCCCGGCTTGATGGCCAGGTACTATCGCAATTACTGGAACTGGTTCTTTGTAATAACCATAGTTTCAGTTACAGCCGCAGTTTCCGTTCTGCTTAACACGCTGTGGCTGAGCCTCTTGCACGGCAAAGCATACCTGGCGCTGTTACCGCCCAGAATCATTGGCAAAGCTCTTTTAATCCCCGCATATGTCATCATTTTAAAACTGGTTATCAAACACTCACAGCAAGTTTTCTATTTTACAAGGCAGTGAACATCCTCCCCCTAATTAATTAGGGGGAGGATATCGCATTTCTCTTTCTCTCAGGGTCATGCCCCGAAAGCATTGAGCACTCTGGTAGCTATGCTTAGTGCCTCCACCTTATCCGTATCCGACTTATAGCCGCACTTGTTACACTTAAACCAGTCCTGAGTTTTCCAGATATACCAGGAAATGTTCCGCATGGCTGATAAGTTTTGGATGTTTTTAAGTTATAGTTACGTGCCCATCGCTGATCTTGAATATCCTGTCACACCTCTTTGCAATGCGC
>NZ_VSCO01000182.1:0-3132 GCF_047459465.1 Caldicoprobacter sp.
CACCATACAAAAGGCCGCCTCACCCATCCGGGCTTTTCTGGCGATAAAATCCACAACGCCAGGTAATAGCATACTAGAAAGAGGATCGAAGGTGAAACCACCCGTATAAAAGCCCATGGGATAGCTGCCAAAATTCCATTTGCTTTGATAAGTAAAAAGCACAGAAACTTCACCGGCGGCCCCAGTAAATTTCCCACAAGCGGAATCACAAGAGCCCCTACCATCAATGCAAAAGCCATCAAGACTATCAATCCCGCCAGGGGCACCAAAATCGGGTTGGCAATTATGGCAATGGCCGAAAAAGCGTTAAAATGGTAGGCTATGAGGGGCCATACCCCCAGCTGAGCCGATAGGGTAACCGATAAGCCAGCCGCCATCCACCTGGGCAGAAACTTAAACCAGCTCTCAAAACGCTCAACAAACAGGATGATGCCTATAACAGCAGCAAACGACAGCTGAAAGCCCACATCGAAAAGGTCTAAAGGCCTAAACAGCAATATGGAGAAAGCAGCCACAAACAGATTATTGAGCATATCTGGCTGGCGCCCTACCGCTTTACCCCCCAGAAGTAAAGCGGCCATAACGGCTGCCCGCACCACCGATGGAGCAGCCCCTACCATCGCGCAGTAAAAGCATAGCAGGCATACCTGAAAGACAAAGGCCTGCTTTTTTGTAAGGGACAGCAGCCTCGCAACCGATGACAAGGCAGCTGCGATAAACCCTACATGCAGCCCCGATATGGCAAGTACATGGGATAGTCCAGTAACCTGGAAATCCCGCTGCACCTCAAAAGGCAGCAACCACTTTTGGCCAAGCAACATGGTCTTCACAAGGGCGCCCTCTTCATCGCCCACATATCGATCAAACACAGCCTCGGCGCGGCTCTTTATAGTATATATCAATGATCTTATATAGGAGAGCTCACCTACACCAATCTTTTTTATACTATACGGCTGCACCGACATAACGTTATAGATGCCGCGTCTTTGCAGATATGCTCTGTAGTTAAATCCTTTTGGATTGCGCTGTCCCGGCGGCTCTTCCAGCCTACCCCTTACCTCAACAATATCCCCATAGCTATAGCGCTGCCTTTCCTTTTGCAGGTCTTCAGGATAAACACTAAGCTGAACCTTGGTCTTTACATTTCTCTCCTTCCCATCCGCTACGACTGAAATGGTCTCAATTACGTAAATATCCCGCTGCTCATCATACCTGGGACTTTCTACAATCCGTCCATGTATCTGTACCACTTTATCGACTACATCTCCAAGGGGGTTTGCGGAATTCAGCTTCACCTGTACGGCCAAAATGCCAAACAAGCCAAATAGAATCAACACCGATATCAGGCTAGTGTTTTTCTTCCGTTCCAATCCCCAGGCCGTACCAGCCACCAGGATGGCAGCTGCTCCAACAAATAAGGCAAATTCCCTATTGAGCCTTGTCCCTATCACAATCCCCACGATATAGGCGGATGTCAGCCATATCACGGGGCGCTTCACCCAAACCGTCAAGGCCCACTAAACCCCTTCCGCCAGTATCAATCATACAAAACGCGTTAAACATTTAAAGGAGCGATCAATTTTACCTTTTAAATTTAAAGGCAGATCTCAACGGGCTGCATTTAAAATAAACAGCTTTTAAAGCGCTATTTTTTAAACTAAAAATACAACCTTCACAATTCTTCAGCCTAAGCCGTGCATCATACGCTGTATTCCTTCATTTCCTGGGCAATAAATGCCCCAGAATAGCTTTCCTTAGCTTCGGCCAGTATCTCGTTCTCATCATACCATGGCCATATATGGGTAAGCATCAGCTGCTTTACATTGGCTTTTGCAGCTATAAGCCCAACCTCCCTGGCGGTAAGATGCGGCACATTTGAACTGGTTTTGTCCTTATCCAGCAATCCCGCATCGGCAATAAACAGATCAGCGCCGCTGGCAAACGATTCTATTTTTTCGTTATAGTTAGTATCGCCGGTGTACACCAGCGTCTTGTTCCCCCCTGTGATTTTGATGCCAAAGCTCTGGACGGGATGGGTCATTTCCTGGAAATAAAATGATAGGTCCCCTATTTGTAGCTGCATGCCATCTTGAATTGGATGCACCTCAAATACGTTTTTAAAGAGTAGCCTGTCGTATTCATCTTTGGGGTTCTCGGGAACATATACCGGAAGCGGTTTAGGCTCTCTAAGCCCACGGGCGTTTAAAATATCCAGAGCATAACGCAGCACCAACATGTCAGATGCATGGTCGCTATGCAAATGAGAAACAACAATGGCCTTCAGCTCATCTATAGAACAAATCTGCTGGAGGCGGCTTAACACCCCATTGCCGCAGTCCACCAGCACCTTGGTATTTCCATCCTGTACCAAATATCCCGAGCAGGCTCCGGAAGCCGCGGGAAATGGGCCGTACTTACCAAGCACGGTAACTTTCACAGCCATCGTCCTCCTCTCTGGCTTATTTTGCCTCAAAATTGTCGATTATATATCAAATATTAGCATATTTTGTTACATAAATAAAGGAAAACCCAAGAGAAAAATTTTAAAATCCACTGTGAAAACATTATCAATTGATATATAATAATAGTATATAAGTCAAGAACTCGGGAGGGATCAGTTATAAAAGCTACAGCAACCAAGGCGGTACAGCCGCCGTTATTGTTCTCCAATTCAAAATACCATGACTTAACCTTTGACCAGGTGTATGAGCACATACTCAACTTCATCAAACAGGCCCCTTATTGCGAGTACCGCTTGTCGGTGGGCTCGGATTCACAGGTAGGCAGGAATACGGTGTTTGTGACCGCCATACACCTTCACCGCATCGGCAGGGGAGCTATCGGCTTTATCACAAAGCACGTGGTCCCCAGGCCCATGAAAAGCCTAAGAGAAAAGATATATTACGAGACCGCCAGGACGTTGGAAGTGGCAGCCCTGTTCACTCCCGATAAAATTGAGAAGATCATACAGTGCTTACTCAGACCTTCGGGCCGGTCAGGCGATATACACTTTGAATTCCATCTCGATGTAGGTACCAAAGGTGCCACCAAGGATTTAATAAATGAGATGGTGGCCATGGCCAAGGGCACAGCCTTTGAACCAAAAATTAAACCTGAAAGCTATGCAGCCAG
>NZ_VSCO01000039.1:0-14592 GCF_047459465.1 Caldicoprobacter sp.
GGTGGGTCAAATTTTATCTGTTAAAAATGGGTCAATTTAAATCCGCTATTGACATTTTCTCCAGTATTCTTCAATCTTCCATAAAGGCTGTCTCCTATGCATTATGGTTACTACCAATACTTCTATTAGAAATCCTGGTGAAACCTTAGAATTATCAGATTTCCACTCCACCATATCGTTGACAGTTTCTGCTATCTTTGCAATACGGCACATCTCAAACAATACTGGTATACTGGAGGCATTGTATGCTATAATGCTCTTAACATCGTTTATATCCATTCACAATCACCCCTGCATCCTTATACAGGGGATATATATTCGACATAAAATCCAATAATCCTTTTGGTAATAAATGTAATTTAATTGCCTGTTTTTTACATGCGGAGACTCGGTAATAGAGAAATGTTATTAGGTTTTTACAATAGTCTAAACTATAAGGAGGTATAGGAGAGGGGTCTTGTTATGAAATTAAGAAATTAAGAAAGAAAGCTTGCGCATGGCTTGTGGTGTTGCTAACAGTATTCAATATGATTCTTGTTAGATCGACAGTTGTCATGGCTGAGGATGATCCGAGCAGAAGTGTTAGTACAATTATTTATGTTGATGCAAACACGGGTGACGATATTACCGGCGATGGAACTCAAGCAAAACCCTACAAAACGCTTGCCAAGGCAGAAGAAGCGATACGGGCTCTGCCCAAAAACAACGGTGATATCATCGTTCAAATCGGTGATGTATTTTATTTGCTTGATGAAACCTTGGTTTTCGATGAGAATGATTCTAGAAGTGAAAGTTCTACAGTGCGTTACGTAGCCGTTCCAGGTGCGGAATTAATTTCACTAATAAGGAAATAAATGGAATCCGCGTGGCATTTGTTTAGCGGATTGACGAAACACATGCAAATCCAAAGAGAGCTTGGGAAGGGCTGGGGAAGCCTATTTACCTCAATTAAGAACAGGTCCAAAAGTTGATGGAGGCATTAGAGTTGATAGGGGAGCCTATTAAATGCGTGAGGTGATAATTGATATAGTCATATAACCTCATTCGATAGTAGTTACTTCACTTTTATTGGAGGGAGTTATGTGAAACAAAGTAATCGCTTTATATATGATATGTTGGATTTTGAACTTCCTGAAGCAACTAATGATATACTGTGGATAGGGGAAATGGCTGTTGATGTATTAGAAGAAAATGGTACAGTTGTGGTAAAAATACCTTTTCAAGCCCAGCAGAGGCCTAGGCTTATGCCGGATATAAGCAAAGAAAAAAAGGTATATCACATGGCAATTAAGGCTTACGGCGATGACATTATACGTTGTTCGATTTCATTCGGAGAAGAGTTCCCCGATGATAGCGCTAATGTCATGTTTGAATGGGATCCTTCTTTAGAGCAACAACCTTTAAGGGCAGAGAAAACTGAGTATGGCTGGGATATAGTTGATAATAACAATGTTTTAAGGATGAAGATAAATACCAGCAAAAAGCCTATAAAGAAATGGAGCGACCTTCAGCCTGCACCGCAGTATTTTTTTGACGCCGTTGTATATCCTGATGGCAAAACAGCGGTTCCATTTATGGCCAATGACACTTTTACGCCCGGCCATATAGATTCTGTAAGTTTAGGATACGTAGAACGCAATGGTAAAGCCGTCAAAAGCCTTTTTTCTCTTCATGCGGCCTATGATGAAAAGTTTGCAGGTACTGGGGAACGGTTTGCGCCCATGAACCTGGCTGGCAGGACTATAATCTTGGAGAATGAAGATGCGCTAGGCGTAAACAGCCGAAGAGCGTATAAGAATATCCCTTTTTACATATCGAGTAAAGGCTACGGATTGTTGATGATGACCTCCCATCATATCAGGCTTTCTTTGGCCGATATATCAACAAGGGCTGTTCAAGGCGTCATAGAAGATGATAAAATGGATTTATTCTTCATTGGCGGGCAGTATCCTGAAAGAATTGTTTACAACTATAGAAGGGTTACTGGATTCCCGCGAAAGGTACCTGTATGGTCTTATGGGATATGGATGAGCAGGATGTCCTATTTTTCGGCCGATGAGACGATGCAAGTGGTAAAGAAGTTAAGAGAGGGAGGTTTCCCGTGCGATGTTATCCATCTGGATACGGGATGGTTCAGAAAGGATTGGCAGTGCGAGTGGGAGTTCAATGAGAAGACTTTCCCTGATCCTAAGGGGTATATGGATGAAATGAGAAAGATGGGGATCAGGATCTCGCTATGGCAAATGCCCAATATCGGGCGTGATACCAAACATTATAAAACAGCTATAGAAAATGGTTATCTGCCTGCTAAACGTAAGGCATCATCAGGCGGCGATTCAAATTTCAGCAGCGTTGAGTATGGGGGAAGGATTGATTTTACCAATCCTGAGGCGGTAGAGTGGTATCAAGGATTGCTTAAGAATTTGTTTGACCTGGGGGCGGAAGTTGTCAAAACGGATTTCGGTGAAGAAATAGATATGGATGTAGAATATTATGGTATGAAGCCAGACGAGCTGCACAACCTATACGCTTTGCTATACCAAAAAGCAGCCTTTGAAATAACGGAGAAGGTTAAAGGAAAGGGCAATGCCATTATCTGGGCGCGAGCTGGCTGGACGGGCTGCCAGAGATATCCTGTTCATTGGGGAGGCGATAGCGCTAGCACATGGGATGGATTGGCTGGCACTATAAGGGGTGGCTTGCATCTGGGAGTATCGGGATTCGGTTTTTGGAGCCATGATGTTCCTGGCTTTCACGGGTTGCCAGACTTTATGAACAACTGGCCGGATGATGATCTGTATGTGCGCTGGACACAGGTGGGGGTGTTTACTTCCCATATTAGGTATCATGGAGCCTCTCCCAGAGAGCCTTATGAGTATCCCAAGGTTATGGATATAGTAAGGGAGTGGTGGAAGCTACGCTATGCCTTGATTCCATACTTTGTAGAACAAGGAGAAAAGGTCACAAAAACGGGTTATCCGTTTTTGAGGGCGTTGTTGTTCCATCACCCTGATGATCCGTACTGTTGGTATATTGATGATGAATTTTACTGTGGCGATAATTTGCTGATAGCGCCTGTGATTAATCCAGAGGGGAAAAGGGATATTTACTTGCCGGAGGGGTATTGGACTGACTTTTGGACGGGTGAAGTAATAAAAGGACCGGTTAAAATGAAGAATGTAATTGCTCCCTTATCAAGGATTCCGGTATTCTGTGTAACTGGTTCGAAGATACCTGTATATCCCAAGAGTGTGCAACATACCGGCCAAATAGATTTTACAAAGGTTGAATATATAGTATTTGATGAAACGTACAGGGGGTTTGCTAAATCCATTCTTGGAGAAAATATAAAGCTTTAAAAATTTGTAAGCTTAGTTGACTAATAAGAGAGAAAGTGGTAACATATAGTAAAAATGAAACGTTTCGAATTTTGTAAGAAGGGATGTTAAATGGCTGCGACGATTAAAGATGTAGCTAAATATGCAGGGGTATCCATATCCACAGTATCAAAGTATATTAATGGGGGTAGGGTTCGAGAAAAAAATCGTCAACGGATTGAGGAAGCTATAAAGGCATTGGATTTTAAGGTCAATGAATTGGCTCGAGGCCTTAAAACCAATCGTACTATGACAGTAGGGGTTTTAATACCCAGCTTAGAGAATATATTTTTTACCAGCATAATATCATATATGGAAAACATCTTGTTGAAAAATCGCTATAGTACCATCGTTTGTGATTACAGAAACGATGTGAAGCTTGAAAAGATAAAGTTTGAGTTTCTAATGGATAAAATGGTGGACGGAATTATTATGGTTCCTCATGAGGAAGATATACAATATATAAACAAAGCTTTTGAAAAAAATATTCCAGTAGTGCTTATCGATAGGATGATTAAGGGAATTGAATGCGACGTTGTGTTAACGGATAATCTAAACGCGTCGTACAATGCAGTTGAACAGCTCATCATGAGAGGGCATAGGAGAATAGGGATAATTTGCGGGCCTAAGGATGTATATACTACACAAGAACGTTTGAAGGGGTACATACGGGTTCATGAAGATTATTCTCTGCAGATAGATGATAGGCTAATTAAATTTGGAAATTATGATGTAGAGAGCGGGTATAATTTATTGCTAAGGTTACTGGAAGAAGTGCCTCCTCCCTCGGCAGTGTTTGTGACCAACTATGAAATGACGGTGGGAGCTGTGATGGCTGTTAACGAAAAGAATATTTGCATTCCCCATGATTTATCATTGATTGGATTTGATAATATTCAATTGGCTAAAGTGGTGAAGCCGTCGCTCTCGATTGTGACCCAGCCTATCCAACAAATAGGCGAAACGGCAGCCAGTATATTGTTAAAAAGGATGAAGGGGAATTATGACAAATTCCCCTCCGTGTACAGATTGAAGACGCAGCTGTTGCTTGGAGAGTCTATTTGTAACATTTAACTTTGTGAAATAAAAAGGAGAAAGCGCGTATGGAAAGAAGGCTGTTGTTGGGAATTGATCTTGGAACATCGGGATGTAAGATAGCGGTTTTTGATTTTGAAGGAAACGTCGTTGCGCATCATACATCGCATTATCGTACTTTTTATCCTGATAAGGATCATGTTGAACAGGATGCCAACGAGTGGTGGGCTGCAGTCTGTAAGGGTATACGGAGCGTTTTGAGCAACAATGATGTAATAGCTGGTGAAATAGCAGGTATTGGCGTTGATGGGACAAGTTGGGCATGTTTGCCGGTAGATAAGGAGGGCAATCCGTTGTGCAGGGCCATGCTGTGGTTAGACCGGCGTGCTACGCGGCAAGCCGAGCAGATGAAGGAGAAGTTGGGCGAAGAAAGGTTGGTCGCTTTAAGTGGTAACCCTGTGGATGCTGCTTATATTGTGCCCAAAATTCTTTGGTTAAAGCAAAACAGACCCGACGTTTATAACAAGAGCTACAAGTTTTTACAAAGCAATGCATTTATCGTATATAAGTTAACAGGCGAGTTTTCACAGGATTATTCCCAAGGATATGGCTTCCATTTCTTTAACATATCCAAAGGTTGTTGGGATGAAAGGGTTGCTGAGGAGTTAGGCATATCTTTAGAATTGATGGCGCCGCTTTTTTATTCCCATCAGGTAGTAGGAACTGTTACCCGTAAAGCAGCAGAGGAGACAGGGCTCATACCCGGAATCCCTGTAGTAGCGGGTGGATTGGATGCTGCATGCTGTACGCTAGGAGCGGGTGTGGTTAAGCCAGGGCAGGCACAGGAACAGGGTGGGCAGTCAGGCGGGATGAGCATTCAAATAGATAGGCCTGTAATACATCCCAAACTTATTTTGGGATATCATGTGGTTCCAAATCAGTGGTTGCTTCAGGGGGGTACGGTAGGGGGAAGCGGAGCGCTTAGATGGTTTGCTGAGCAATTTCGACCATCTTTTGATGTCGCCAATGGTGTACAAAATAACGATATATTTGAGCAGATGAGCCAAGAAGCCAGCAAAATTCCACCGGGTAGTGGTGGACTCATCTTCCTTCCTTACATGGCAGGAGAACGTTCGCCTATATGGGATACAAAGGCGCGGGGGGTATTCTGTGGCCTATCCTACGATAAGACGAGGGCACATATGGTAAGGGCCATTATGGAAGGAGTAGGTTTCTCTTTATTGCATAATTTAAAAACGGCTGAAGAAGTGGGCGTGTGTACTACCGAGTTAAATAGTGTGGGAGGGGCTGCCAATAGCCTTGTATGGACTCAAATAAAGTCTGATATTACGGGCAAAATTATAAAGGTTCCGTCTTCCGACTATGCGGCTGCATTGGGTTCGGCTATTTTGGCTGGTATCGGAGTAGGGGTATATAAGGATTTTGATGAGGCAGTAAAAAAGAGCGTGAAAGTTCAGCGCATCCATGAACCGGATCCGAAGAAGTATGAAGTATACAGCAAGTGTTATACACTTTATCTTGAATTGTATGAAAGGTTAAAGGAATATTTTGTTAAACTTGACGGCATTACAACATGCTAATAGATTGTCATGTATGAAAATGGGATGAGGAGGTCTTATGATTGAAAGCAGCGGTTTTATATGGGCCAAGGGATATACGGTATGAGGAAGTGGAATTGCCCGATATAAAAGAAGACGAAGTTCTTGTGCGCGTTAAATATACGGGGATCTGTGGCTCGGATATACCGAGGGTACTGGGTAATGCCGCACATTTTTATCCCATTATACTGGGGCATGAGTTTGCCGGAGAAGTTGTAAAAGTAGGAAACGCTGTAAGGAATGTAAAGGTGGGGGATAAAATAGCGGGGGCACCTTTGCTACCCTGTCACAGGTGTATCGATTGCTCGAGAGGGCATTATTCTCAATGCAGGAACTATTCGTTTATTGGGTCCCGCACCTTTGGAAGCTGGGCCGAGTATGTGAAGATACCGGCCATCAATGCGGTAAAGCTTCCGGACGAAGTGGGCTTTATAGAGGGAGCCTTCTTTGAGCCTGTTACGGTTGCTCTGCACGGGCTTTTTGTCATGGATTTTAAGGGAGGCTATGATGTAGCCATTGTGGGGATGGGCACCATCGGCCTTTTAGCGCTTCAATGCGCAAAAATATTGGGGGCTAAGCGAATATTCGCTTTCGATATAGACCCTGAAAGGTTGAATATCGCAAAGGAATACGGGGCTGATATATGCATAAATACGGGTGATGAGAGCTTTAAGGAAGCGATTGCTGATCTCACTGGAGGACGTGGCTTTGAAATGGTGGTAGAAGCTGCTGGAGTTGAGTTTACAGAAAAGCTATCTCTTGAAATTGCGGCTAACAAAGGCAGCGTGTTGTTCATCGGTACGCCATCAAAGCCCATCACGCTGTATCCAAGGGAGTTTGAGCATATTAACCGTAAAGAGCTTACGGTGAAGGGCTCATGGATGTCATATTCTGCGCCTTTCCCCGGCAGGGAATGGGATCTGGCGGCTTATTATTTTAAAAAGGGCTGGCTCAAGGTGGAAAAGCTCATTGACAGGATAATACCTTTAAATGACATCGCTTGCGCTTTTGCTGATTTGGAAACCCCTGGTAAGGTTAAGGGGAAAATATTGTTGGAGGGATGATATATGCCATTGGTTAATCCGCTTAAGTTTATCAAAAAGGCACAGGAAAAGGGGGTGGCCATTGCCGCCTTTAATGTGCATAACCTGGAAACGATCCAAGCAGTGGTAGAAGCCGCTGCCGAGGAGAGGGCGCCGGTCATAGTCCAAACCACGCCGGGCACTTTGAAGCACGCAGGCATTGAGTACATATCCGCTTGTGTAAAGGTGGCTGCGGAGCTGTACGACATTCCTATTGCACTCCACGTAGACCACTGCCCATCCTATAAAACGATCGTCCAGTGTATAAGAAACGGTTATACTTCGGTGATGATAGATGGCTCTGAACTTCCTTACGAGGAAAATGTAGCATTGGTGAAAAAGGTAGTTGAATTGGCCCATTCTGTTGGAGTTGCTGTTGAGGGAGAACTAGGGCGTATAGGTGGGGCAGAAGACGGTATAACCGTTGAAGAGCGAGAGGCTACCTTTACAGTTCCTGAAGAAGCCAAAGCTTTCGTGGATGCTACCGGCGTCGATACTCTGGCTGTAGCAATCGGCACGGCTCACGGAGTATATAAGTGGGAGCCAAAGTTGGATTTTAAACGGTTGAGCGACATCAGGAAGCTGGTGGACGTGCCCCTGGTACTTCATGGTGCTTCAGGAGTGGATGATGACAGCATAAAAAGGGCAATAGCAGGGGGTATCTGTAAGATCAACATAGCTACCGAGCTCAAGATACCGATGGCAAAGGCTATTCAGGCTGTATTCCAATTTGACCCGGAAGAAAACGATCCCAGGAATTATATGGGGGCGGCCAAGAAGGCCGTTAAGGAAGTTGTACGCAGAAAAATCAGGCTGTGTGGCTGCAATGGATTGGCAGATGAGCTGGAGGGATACAGGTGATTTTGACCGTTACCATGAACCCTGCCATTGACAAGGTATATGCCATAGATGATTTTCATGTCCACGGGATTTTTAGGCCCAAAGCCATGACGGCAACGGCAGGCGGTAAAGGTCTCAATGTGGCAAGGGTTGCCAGGATTTTGGGGCAGCAGGTAATGGCTACTGGCTTAATTGGAGGTGCTGCTGGACAGTTCATTCATGATCAGCTTCACAATATCGGCATTATAGATAACTTTGTACCAATAAAGGGTGAAACCCGCATATGTATAAATATCATGGATGAAAAGAATAACACCTCTACTGAAATTCTAGAACCTGGGCCGGTAGTTTCTGAAGATGAATACAAGGCTTTTTTAAAGCGGTTTGAAGAAATGGTAACCCAGTGCGATGTGGTGACGGCATCAGGAAGTCTCCCACAAGGAATACCTGCGGATTTTTACAGAAGCCTTATTGCCATCGCTAAGAGCAAAGGAAAAATCTTTATATTGGATACAAGCGGTGAGTATTTAAAAGAGGGAATAAAGGAAGGGCCTTTTATGGTAAAACCTAATCAGCATGAATTCAGGCAGGTTGTGGGGCATGATTTTTCTACAAAAGAGGATTATGTATCTGCCTTGAAATTGTTGAAAAGAAGTGGCGTGGTTTTTCCCGTGCTCTCTCTGGGGGATAAAGGGTGTGTAGCAGCCCTTCCCAATGGAGAGGTGTATCATTTTTTTAGTCCTCCTATCAAAGTCGTCAACACTGTGGGGTCGGGGGATGCATTTGTGGCTGGTTGTGCTGTTGCGTTGAGCAGGGCAGCCCAACCCATTGAGGTTATAAAGCTGGGGATGGCGTGTGGTATGGCCAATACGCAATTCTTTGAGACTGGGATGGTGTCTCCGGAATTGGTGGCAAAGTTTTTGGAGTGCATACAGATTGATTTTTGGGGTGTAATATAGCAGTAAGAATGTAATTGGAAGATATTGAATAAATAAATTTACAAATTGCAGGAGGGAATTGGCTATGTCCAAAGAGAAATTTACCATTGCTTTAGACGGTGTAGATCCTGATAAGGTACCAAAGAAGACTCTTTGCACCGGGGAAAAGATCCCTTCTATTGGGTTTGGGACATTCGGTTCTGATCATGTTTCGGCAGAAGAGGTTGCAGAGGCTGTACGAGGTGCAATTTCAGTAGGATACAGGTTGATCGACTGTGCCGCTGTATATGGAAATGAACATGCTATTGGAGAAGTGCTTCAAGAGGTTATGCAGGCGGGTATAAAGCGTGAAGAGCTATGGATTGTATCTAAACTTTGGAATGATATGCATGGAGAAGGCGATGTATTGATCGCTTGTGCAAAGACGTTAAAGGACTTAAAGCTTGAATATCTTGATCTCTATTTAGTACATTGGCCTTTCCCCAATACTCATCCGCCGGGATGCGATGTAAATTACCGTGATCCAAGTGCAAGGCCGTACATTCACGAAGAGTTTATGAAGACCTGGCGGCAAATGGAGCGGTTAGTCAAGGCAGGACTGGTAAGGCATATCGGTACATCCAATATGACCATTCCCAAGCTTAAGCTCTTGTTAAGGGATGCAGAGATAAAGCCGGTATGCAACGAGATGGAATTGCATCCACATTTTCAGCAGCCCGAACTTTTCAAGTTTCTAATCGATAATGGGATTACGCCGATAGGCTTTTGTCCGCTAGGGTCACCCAACCGCCCTGAGCGGGATAGGACTCCCGAAGATACCGTTGTTCTTGAAGACCCTGTCATAGTAAAGATAGCTCAAAATCATAACGTACATCCGGCTGTTGTGTGCCTTAAGTGGGCTGTGCAGAGAGGACAGATACCCATTCCTTTTTCCACTAAACGCGAACACTATTTGAGCAACATTAAAGGCGTAGTAGAGGATCCGCTTACTGAGGAAGAGATGAAAGAGATAGAGGCAATAGACAAAAATTGCCGTTTGATTAAAGGACAGGTGTTTTTATGGCCGGGAGCTAAGGACTGGAGAGACCTGTGGGATGAGGATGGAGAGATTGCAACTTGAAACCATAATTTAACCTTTGGAGAACATAAGGATGAATCAATAGGGAGGGGGTATATCTATGGAAAAATGGGAAACTATTGAGAAGGGACCTTTTGAGCCTACGTGGGAATCGTTAAGGCAGTATGAATGTCCTGATTGGTTTAGGGATGCAAAGCTTGGAATCTGGGCTCATTGGGGACCACAATCGGTGCCGATGTATGGAGATTGGTATGCCAGGAATATGTATATTGAAGGGACTGACCAGTATTACCACCACTGGAGGGTATATGGGCATCCCTCCAAGCATGGATGGAAGGATGTGGTCAAGGAGTGGAAGGCTGAAAATTTTGATCCAGAATATTTAATGGATTTATATGTAAAGGCAGGAGCAAAATATTTCTGTGCTCTGGCTGTACATCATGATAACTTCGACAACTGGGATTCAAAGTATAATAGGTGGAATGCTGTCAATGTTGGGCCAAAGAAGGATATTGTAGGAATGTTTAAGGAAGCGGCGCGGAAGCGCGGGCTTCCATTTGGAGTTACCGAACATCTTGGCGCTTCGTTTTCCTGGTGGGCAGTCAACAAGGGATGCGATAAATCCGGGCCTTATGCTGGAATACCTTATGATGGAAATGATCCGGAATATGTAGATTTCTATCATCCTAACAAAGATGAATATATCAAGCAACAGGAATCGGGGTTTGTGTGGTATACCGAAAATTCCTGGTGGCACAGACACTGGTTTGACAGGATAAAAGATTTAATCGATAAATATAAGCCCGACCTTCTTTATTCAGATGGTCCTCTACCATTTGATAGATACGGGTTAGGGATTGTGGCTCATCTATATAATACCAGCATCAAAGAACATGGCGGCGTGAACTATGCTGTGTATACTCAAAAGGATAGAAATCCTCTGGTTTATAGCATAGGCGTTCTGGATATTGAGCGAAGCGTTCAGAAGGACAAGTTTCCATATCCGTGGCAGACCGATACATGTGTGGGTGGATGGTTTTACGATGTAAGGCAGAAATATAAGAGTGCCAAGCAGGTAATTGAGATGCTGGTCGATATCGTGGCTAAGAACGGCAACCTGTTGCTCAATTTCCCTCTACGTCCAGACGGAACTCTGGATGATGAATGTATCAACATATTGAACAAGATGGCAGAATGGATTAAAATCAACGGCGAAGGGATATATGGCACACGCCCGTGGTATATCGCGCAGGAAGGCAGCACAACCGTACAACCCAAACATAGGTTTGATGAACCGGATGTTGAATACACGCCTCAGGATTACCGCTTTACGCAAAAGGGCAATTGCATATATGCTTTTCAACTGGGATGGCCTGAGGATGGTATGGCATTGATAAAAAGTTTCTCGGCAGGGGAAAGCGGCCCTTTGCTTCGAGTATTGGACATAGAAAAGGTGGAGCTGTTGGGGTATGATGGCAAGATCAATTTTGAACTTAAAAAAGAGGGCTTGCTTTTAACAGGATTGCCGAAAAAGAGGCCTGTAGAGTATGCCCATTGTTTTAAAATTATCTGTAGATAAACTTTGAATTATTTAGAGCAGTATAGCTCGGAAGAGGTCATTACTTGGCCCATTGAGGTGTTGAATGAACCCAATATTGAGTTTTGGGCCGGTAGTATGGAGGAATATTTTAAATTATATTGAGTATTCTGCTAAAGCAATCAAAAAGGTGGATTCAAGAATTCAAGCAGGAGGGCCTGTGATTTGTGAGGTAAATACCGAATACTGGTTGAGGTCATTTATTGAGCATTGTATTAAAAATGAATTGCCATTGGATTTTATTAGTCGTCAATTGCCATTTACAAAGCCTAAAAATAAATTAAGGGAGGAGTGCTGTTATGAAAGTCACTGTATTTTCCGATAAGAAGCGAGGTAAGATAAATAAATATTGGATAAAGTGTGTGGGAAGTTGTCATGCTGCAACTGCATTGAGAGAGGATTGGAGAAAACAGTTAAAGAAATGCAGAGAGGAACTGGGTTTTGAATATGTGCGTTTTCATGGTTTGCTGAATGACGATATGAGCGTTTGTTTGAGAAATGAAGATGGTTCTTTAGAGTACTCTTTTTTTAACATAGACTCAATATTTGATTTCTTGTTGGATATTGGTATGAAGCCGTTTATCGAGTTAAGCTTTATGCCAAGTGCCTTGGCCTCCGGCACCGAAACGGTATTTCATTATAAAGGGAATATTACACCGCCAAAGTCATATGACCAATGGGCGGATCTGATTGGGGCGCTGGCCGATCATTTGGTAAGGCGATATGGGGTTGAAGAAGTGAGAAAGTGGTTTTTTGAAGTATGGAATGAACCCAATTTGAGGATGTTTTGGACAGGGACAAAGGAGGAATATTTCAAGCTCTACCAGAGCGCAGCACTGGCAATAAAGAAGGTGGACAGTGGGTTGAAGGTAGGAGGACCTGCTACAGCAATCGATGCGTGGATACCGGAATTTAAAGAATTTTGCACCAAGAATGGAGTACCTCTTGATTTTATATCAACGCATCACTATCCGACTGATTTGGCATTTGGTTTGGGAGCTAATATGGAAGAGCGGATGGCTCGTGCCAGGCGTGGAGAATTAGCTGATAGGGCTAAAAAGGCAATAGAGGAAGCTTATCCACTCACAGTATATTATACAGAATGGAATAATTCTCCAAGCCCACGGGATCCTTACCATGATATTCCCTATAATGCAGCGTTTATTGTAAAAACCATTATTGATAATATGGATTTGCCGTTGGGATGCTATTCTTTCTGGACTTTTTCTGATATTTTTGAAGAGTGCGGTTTAAGCTCAGTGCCGTTCCATGGCGGCTTTGGTTTATTAAATATTCATGGAATTCCTAAACCCTCTTATCGGGCATTTCAGTTGTTGTCGAAATTGGACGGGGAGAGATTGGAAATAGGTATAGAGGAGGCAAGCCCTACGGTGGATTGTATTGCTTCCCGTAATGAAGAAGGTATTGTTATTTTGATATCCAATCATCAAGTTCCGTTGTCTCCGATACAAGCCGAATCAATTAATCTTACCATTAAAGGAATAAAAGGGGTTCGTACGGCAATAGTTGAGCGAATTGATGAAATGCATGCAAATCCGAAGAGGGTTTGGGAAGAGATGGGAAAACCTATATATCTTAATGAAGAGCAGATTCAAAAGTTGATGGAGGCATCAGAATTGGTAAAAGAACCTGTTAATTGGGTTACAACGGATGATGGGATACTGCTCGATGTAACAATACAACCTCATTCAGTAGTAGCCATTTCACTTCTAACTTGATGTGTAAAGTTAAGTTGGGCCTTGTGAATAAGGGATTGTAATTTTACAAAGGGAGGAGAATTTATGAACAATTTAAAAGACTTGGTCTGCAGTATTGCTTAATGGGGAGATGTTCGAATTTTGGGAGGTAGAGCCTAAATTTGAGCGTGAGCTTCATGTTGATTGTAACAATTCGTTGGCTTCTGATGATAATGATGGTTCTGCAGAGAGGCCTTTTAACACCATTAATGTTGCAGCCCAAGTTGATACGCCAGGGACAAGAATATTGATACATGGTGGGGTTTATAGGGAAACCGTACGACCGACCAGGGGTGGCCTAAGTCCCGAGAAACGAAGGGCAATAAGCTTCTTTATTATAATAGAAGCCTTATGTATGTTACTGTAAAGACAATGATGGCTATCAATGAATTTTATGATGCTAGCTATGATGAAGTTCACATGTGTGAGGATGAAAAAGTTGTAGCTGAAAGTGTTCTTGCTGTTTCTTCTGGTTCGGAATTCCTTTTTGATGTATATGAGACAACGGATAGAGGATTTAAGGTAAGTGACGATCTTGGTTTTTCAACAAAGATTTCTTTGGTAATGGCAGAATCTGATAATCCACGAGACTATTATTGTTTTGCCCCCGGTGCATGGTATAAACAAAACGAGTTTGCACCTGATCGTATTATAGGTAAGGACTTGGATTGTGAATATTTCTGGCAGATGGAAACCCGTTTTACATTGTCTTTATTTGCAATGCAGAACATTTCTTCTGGATAAATGGTAGCATTTTCTCGCTGGACTGCTGATATATCTATGAGGTCGCTGGATATTCTACAAGCTGAGAATTATGTAGATCCTAAATTTACTATAGGTTCCATTGGAATGAGTAAGCCCCGAAGTATGACGTTGAATTATATGTATTACGGTTTTCCAGTGCGAAAGGAAATTGCTACAAAAGTGGATGGCTTTTCTATTGATTATGTCTATCCGGGATGTAATGGCAAGATGCTGGGAGAAAGAGTGTATCTGGGCCTTGATTACAGAGGCAAAGTAAAAGCCTTTCAACGCGTTAATCATCCTGAAAAGAAAGGGAAAGAGAAGCCTTCTTGGTTGGAATTTTGCAGAAAAGCAGGGGATTGGGTTGTTAATATTCAGAATGAGGATGGGGGTTTTTATCGTGCGTATAATACTGATGGGTCTATGCGTATGGACTCCAAGGCTAATACTCCCAGTATAATTCGATTTTTGGTACAACTTTATCTGGTAACTGGTGACGAAAGATATAAAGCTGCTGCTCTTAAA
>NZ_VSCO01000183.1:0-3113 GCF_047459465.1 Caldicoprobacter sp.
CAAGGTATTCAAACCGTTTCGCTGGATAAGGAATTTGAAGGGCATGACGGCGATATCTGTACCCTGGCCGACCTGTTGATGAGCCCTCAGCCCGGTGTGGAGGAGAAGGTAGTGCAGGACGATGAAGTCAGGCGGCTGTATCGAGCCATACGCAAGCTTTCCCCCAAACAGAGGCAGGTTATACTCCTGCACTTCTTCCATGGGCTGAGATACAAGGATATTGCTCGGGCAAGGAATAGCCACTATAAATCGGTGCTCAGGTTGAAGGATAGGGCCTTAAAATCCTTAAAAGAGCATCTAAAGAAAATGGGATGCGATGTGTCTCTCAAAAGCCGGTTTTGAATTCTAGAAAGTAGATAAAGGAAAAGGAGGTGTGGGTTATGGCCTTGGAGGTAAGGCCTATGGCCGTGCGGGTACAGATTCAGCTGGATATGGGGCAGGATCAGGATGGCAGGAGGGTTACTAGGACTCGTACCTTGAGCAGAATAAAAGCCGATGTATCCGATGAAGACCTCTACAGCATAGCTTATGCCCTGGCATCGCTGCAGTCCCATCCTGTAATAGCTATCCGCAAGACGGCGCAGTTCGATTATGTCAATGTTTAAGTAAACTGAAAAATTGCGGTATAGGAGGTGAGGTAGGTGGCGCAGACGCTGGAAATGATTTTTAAGACGGGGCAGGGTAGGAACTTCCGAATTACGCTGGATGACCCGCGTTTTGACCTTCAGCCTTCCGAAGTTAAAGCTTTCATGGATCTGGTAATCAGCGTAAATCCTTTTGACATAGAGGGTGGGCTGGTCGAGATCGTCGGAGCCAACATCATCGATACCGAGGTTCAGCCACTGCAGTTGGTTTGATACAAGATAGAGGAGTGGATGCCACTCCTCTATCTTATTACAAGGTTTATAGTTATCTTTTTCATGCTGCCGCATAGCTTGTATAGATTTTATGGATTTATTAAGTATTTTTTACACTGTTATGCTGAGCTGTTCATAAAATATGGTAAGGAGGAATGGGCATGGAACAGCTACTTAGCCTCGTGGGCAATGTAGGCTTTCCCATCGTGCTGTCGGTATATCTGCTGGTCCGCATCGAGGGAAAGCTGGAGGGTTTGACTCAGTCAATTCAGGAGCTGGCACGGGCCATAGCTGCAATGGATCGTTGAATGAGAGCCGCATTTTTGCTGTAGCCGCTTTGTTTGCCATGTTAAACGTTGGTTTCCTTGCCGGCTTTATGTTTGGATATTGACTTTAAGGAAGGTCATGTTATATAATTCCTAAAAATAAAAATGGGATATTGAGCAAAAGGCTGTGAACGGGAAAAGTACATTCACTGTGAGCCTACAGAGAGCCGGGATAAGGTGAGAGCCCGGTGGTAAGCGGTGTATGGAAGTTCTCCCGGGAGCCGCAGGCTGAAGGGGAATGCCTGTTATTTTAAAGCGAGCTGTGCCCGCAGGATCTCTGGCCATCATGCAAGGGCTGGAATGGCAAATATGTATGGGTGTAATGGGAGTTAAAGGGTGGGCATTCCCTGCGTAGGCTGAGACGGTGGCCTTCGCCGTTATCCAGGAAGGGGGATATGGCGCCTTTGCTTTTTAAAGCCCGGTTGCGCGTTTCCATAAGAAGGGTATTTGCCGGCCGACGGCGTTGGATGCGGCATGCGGTTTAAGCCTGAAGCCGTTGGTAGCTGCAGTTGGGCTGTATGTGCACGAGTAAAGGTTGAGTTGAAGTTTGCTTGACGGGCTTGTAGATGGCAAGGGCAAGTATCCTTAAACGAGAGGGCTATCGCAGATGATAGCCAATTTAGGTGGTACCGCGGGAAGCACACCCCGTCCTAAACAGGACGGGGTTTTTTTATAGCCGTACGACGAGATCTTCACAAAATTGTGAAAGGGGTGTTTTGAAGTGATCGTTGTAATGAAGCCCGGAGCTACCCAGCAAGAGATAGAAAACGTCGAAAAGAGGTTGAGAGAGCTGGGATTTAAAACCCATCCCATCTATGGCGAAGTAAAGACGGTCATTGGAGCTATAGGCGATAAAAAGCTGGTAAAGGAGCATAACCTTTCGCACCTGCCGGGGGTAGAAGCCATAGTTCCCATAATGAAGCCGTATAAGCTAGTGGGGCGGGAGCTTAAAAAGCAGGATACAGTGGTGGAAGTAGGGGATGTGAAAATCGGCGGCAAAAAGCTGGTGATCATGGCCGGACCCTGCGCCGTTGAAAGCGAGGAGCAGATATATGAGGTGGCCCGTAAGGTGAAGGAAGCGGGGGCCACCGTGCTAAGGGGTGGAGCCTACAAGCCCAGAACCTCACCTTATTCCTTCCAGGGGATGGAGGAGGAGGGCCTTAAGCTGCTACATCAGGCTGCAAAGATGACCGGCCTTAAGGTTGTCACCGAGGTTATGGACACCAGGGATGTGGAGCTGGTCAGCCGTTATGCTGATATACTGCAGGTGGGAGCGCGCAACATGCAGAACTTTCGCCTGCTTAAGGAGTGCGGTCTTTCTGGTAAGCCGGTGCTTTTAAAACGCGGCCTGTCGGCCACCATCGAAGAATGGCTCATGGCTGCCGAGTATATCGCCGATGCCGGCAATCAGAACATCATCCTGTGTGAAAGGGGCATCCGCACCTTTGAGACGGCCACACGCAACACCATGGATATAAACGCCGTGCCTGTGGTAAAGGAGCTTTCCCACCTCCCGATCATAGCCGATCCCAGCCACGGTACCGGCAACTGGAGGTGGGTGGATGCGGTGGCCAAGGCATTTGTGGCGGCAGGAGCAGACGGGCTTATGATAGAGGTGCACCCGGATCCCCAGAACGCAGCAAGCGACGGAGCGCAGTCCCTGCAGCCTGAGAGGTTCGCCCGTTTGATGGAGGAGTTAAAGCCCATAGCGCAGGCGGTGGGACGGGAACTGTAAAGACTGTATGACTAGAATAATAGCTTTTGGCTCGCCATATGGATGGACTACAATTTGCGTTTAAAATGACAGGCAAGCGTGTGCCTTTTTATGAGATCTCAACCGCTGTACATTTGATATGCCGAAAATGTGGTATTCAGACAATAAAAGAGGTGAATTGGCTGAAAGTATATGGTAAAATATCTTTGAAAGCTA
>NZ_VSCO01000184.1:0-3107 GCF_047459465.1 Caldicoprobacter sp.
AACCCGTTACGGCAGGATAAAATGTTTTGAGATTGTTGACTGATGAAAATGGTAAAAATGAATTGATTGGGATGCAAAGGAAATATAACACGCTGTCATGACATAGATTTGCACAGGTGTATGATGATATAATGGAATAGGCGCATGGGCTGGTGTGGAGATCTGATTTCGGGCAGGAAGTAAATATCCGCCGTAAGGGGGAAATAGGGGTGTATGCTTCTCCTCGGATTAGACGAAGATATTCCATAAATAATAAGCGTCGCTTTATTTGTGCCATTGTTTTTGCCGTCTTGCTCATCGCTTTGATGCTTGGGTTGCCGTCGTGGATAGCTCGCAAATTCTTTGACTCTTATTACAGGATAGCGGATTTTGCTCCTGAACATTTGGAGATGTACTTTGCCATAGGCGATGAACAGGGCGTTCCTTGGTACTATCTGGCCGCTATAGATAAGGCAGAGGACGTGATGGCGGAAGATATAACCGTTGAACGGGTAGGCCGGATAGCCATACTCCTTCGTGGAATAGAGAATTTCGAGCAGCTCGAACAGTTCCTCGAAGCCTACAGGGGAGATAAGGAATTTTATAGCAGGGTGCGAGAGGAGCTTGACAAGCTTGAGCGTATACGCCAGGTCTATGAGGATAAAGTGTTTCCTATAGCTAAGGGTTATGAGTACGACTACAGCGATGGATTTGGGGATGTTCGCACTTATGGTGGGGAGCGTACTCACGAAGGGATCGATATAATGTGCGACAAAGGTGTACCGGTGGTATCAGTGTGCGATGGGGTGGTTGAAAAGATGGGATGGCTGGAGCTGGGGGGATGGCGCCTGGGCATCCGCGGTGAGGATGGTATATATTACTATTATGCACACCTGTCCCGATACCACAAGGATGTACGCCAAGGCAGGAGGGTAAAAAAAGGACAGGTTATAGGGTATGTAGGAGATTCTGGGTATGGAGAGGAAGGCACTACGGGCAAATTTGCTCCGCATCTTCACTTTGGTATGTATGAGGGCAAGGAAGAGGTAGCGGTTAACCCATATCCGTTTTTGAAGAT
This sequence comes from Caldicoprobacter sp., assembly GCF_047459465.1. Taxonomy (NCBI): domain Bacteria; kingdom Bacillati; phylum Bacillota; class Clostridia; order Caldicoprobacterales; family Caldicoprobacteraceae; genus Caldicoprobacter; species Caldicoprobacter sp. The sequence goes on from NZ_VSCO01000184.1 coordinate 1,058, forward strand.
GTGGGAGAAGAACAAGGTGGATGTGAAATAACGTCTTTTCGGTTTTCAGAGCTTAAATTTGTTGTTGCGGAGGTGACATCATGACTGTTAAGGAGGCCATAAGGGCGCGGAGGACCATCAGGAAATATAAGCAGGAGAGAATCCCGCTGGAGGTGCTTAAGGAGCTGGTGGACGGGGCTAGGCTGGCACCGTCTGCTGCCAATCGGCAACCTCTGGAATACTTGATTGTGGAAGACGCTTCTCTTTTGGAGCCGGTATTCAGTACGCTGGGATGGGCTGGTTATATCAGGCCCCACGGAACGCCAAAAGAAGGGGAAAAGCCTACGGCTTATATAGTAGTACTCATAAACCGAGAGCTGGATAGCGCATGGTCTGCCAAATACGACGTAGGAGCTGCCGTTCAAAACATACTGCTAGGTGCATTGGAATATGGCATAGGTTGTTGCTGGATCGGCTCTGTAGACAGGGACAGGTTGCGGGAGATACTGCAAATTCCGGATAAGTATATCATAGACTGCGTTGTGGCTTTGGGGTATGCGGCTGAAAAATCGGTGATAGAGGATGAACAGGGCTCCATAAGGTATTACAAGGATGATAAGGGAGTACTGCATGTGCCAAAGCGACGGCTGGAAGACATAATGCATGTAAATAGGATAAATATAGTAAATAACGCTAAATAAACTTTGCAATCGGCTTTTAATCTAAAGATGTGGACTTCTTATTTGGGGTGGGAAATGGGCTGTTAAACAGCTTTCTTTAGAAGAAGCCACTATTTCGAAAGAGGAGTGTATCGCCATGATAAGCGATAGAGTAAAAAAGGGGATCGAAAAAGCGCCGCACAGGTCTTTATTTAAGGCTATGGGCTATATCGATGAGGAGCTAGAGCGGCCGTTGATAGGCGTTGTCAGCGCTCATAGTGAGGTGGTGCCTGGGCACCTGCATTTGGATACCATAGCTCGCGCTGTCAAAGATGGGATACGCATGGCCGGTGGAACCCCGATAGAATTTTCAGTTATCGGGGTGTGCGATGGTATTGCCATGAATCACGTGGGCATGAAGTATTCTTTGGCTTCCAGAGAGCTGATAGCCGACAGCATAGAGGCTATGGCGATGGCCCACGGCTTTGACGGATTAGTCCTTATCCCCAACTGCGACAAAATAGTTCCCGGTATGTTGATGGCCTGCGCCCGGCTCAACATTCCTTCTATCGTCATAAGCGGGGGGCCTATGCTGGCAGGCAAAAGAGCCGGTAGGGTCTTGGATTTAAATTCGGTATTTGAAGGGGTAGGAGCAGTAGCTGCCGGGAAGATGACTCCTGATGAACTCAAGGAGATAGAGGAATATGCATGCCCGGGGTGTGGATCCTGTTCGGGCATGTTTACGGCCAATTCCATGAATTGCTTGGCAGAGGTTTTAGGACTGGCCTTGCCTGGCAACGGTACCATCCCGGCGGTGTATGCTGAAAGGGTGCGATTGGCCAAAAAGGCTGGTATGAGGATCGTCGAGCTGGTACGCAATAATATATGCCCGAGGGATATTTTGGTGCCTGAGGCTTTTGAGAATGCACTGGCGGTGGACATGGCGCTTGGATGCTCCACCAATTCGGTGCTCCATCTTACCGCCATAGCTTATGAGGCGGGCGTCCACATAGATCTGGATATCATAAACAGGATAAGCGAGCGTACGCCCAACCTCTGCAGGCTAAGCCCAGCAGGGCCATATCACGTGGAAGACCTGTATGCTGCCGGTGGAGTTCAAGCCGTTATGAAGGAGCTATCCAAAAAAGGGCTGCTGCATCTTGAGCTTTTAACCGTTACCGGTAAGACGGTAGGGGAGAACATTGCGGGAGCGCGGGTCCTAGACCACGATGTCATAAGGCCGATCGATAATCCCTATAGCCCGACCGGGGGCATAGCCGTACTAAAGGGTAACCTTGCGCCTGAAGGCGCTGTAGTTAAGAGGGCTGCCGTTGCGCCCGAGATGATGGTCCACGAAGGGCCGGCCAGGGTTTTTGATTCGGAAGAGGAAGCCTTTGAAGCTATACTGGGTG
>NZ_VSCO01000185.1:0-3028 GCF_047459465.1 Caldicoprobacter sp.
CCCCTCTGCTATGTGCGTTTCGTGCCCATGGTAGAGGGCTAATGTTTGAAAGAGGTTTTTCTTCATTGTTTTTTAATAATTTCATAATATCTTGTAAGCAATTTATCCAGCTTCTGGCTTATTTCTATAACGTTTGGATCCAAAAGATCTTTTTTTGAAACCAATTGGTCAAGTTTTTCTTTTAATGCCTCGATTTCTTGCAGCAATTTTTTTACTATCAGTTCATCGTTCATTTATTTATATCCCAGCCTTTCTTTTGCTATAATTCTTGTTACTTTTCCTTTTGATTGCCATTATCACTATATCTTTTATTACTATATTGTAGTTCTGCATATTTTTAAAGCTTTTTATTAATATTTTTGTATTTTTGACTTTATTATTTCCCCGGGTGGCTTTTGTAATGAAATAAATAAATTATTCTAAAACTTATTCTAAAACTGACTTCCTCTGCATACCTTTAGATTAGGGGGTGGAGGATGTGCGGGTGTTTTTCTTAAAGAAAAATACAATCATTTGGGGGGTCATCATGCTGGTGGTAGTTATCGCATTGATAATTCTGTTGAGGATAGCTGCCGGCCACAAAGAAGTGTACAATGAAATGATTGCCATCCTGGGTACCATGTGAGGGGTAGGTCCATCCCCCGAAGTGGTCTTTAAATTGTTTCTCTGCTGCATCTTTGGACAGGCTTTTGAGTTAAATGAAACTAAAAATAATCTTGATTGAAGCTTTTTGTAACCATTATAATAGTGCTAATAACGGGTTTTGTTGTGGGACAAGCAGGTGTGTGACAAAGCGGGATGCATGGGTAGCAGTTTTACGCGCCTTTTGCTTTACATAGCTTGGTTTAAAATACGCTGTGCGTTAAATTTGTCAAAGGGGAGATGCCTATGGAAAAGTTTATTCCCGAGATAAGAGGGACCTTAAGGCGGCACATGATTGAGGTGCCGGCATGCATTCAACAGGCAAGCGGTATAAGGATATTCGGCAAGATAATTCGTTCGCTGGCATTTACTACCGATGTAGCGGTCATAAAGAACATCAATGCCGACGCCATCATAGCGGTATATCCCTTTACGCCTCAGCCCGCCATTACCCAGGCCATTATGATGGCGGCCGATGTGCCCGTATTTTGCGGCGTTGGAGGGGGGACAACCACCGGCAAGAGAGTGGTCAATCTGGCTTTGGACGCGGAATTTAAGGGGGCCATTGGCGTGGTGGTCAACGCCCCAACGCCCAACGATATCATAAGGGCTATGAGGGAGACCATCGATATTCCCATCGTGGTAACGGTGGTATCCGAGAATACCGATTTTAAGGCGCGCGTCGAGGCGGGAGCCACCATCCTCAATGTCTCCGGTGCCCGCAAGACGGTGGATATAATAAAGAGGATACGGGATCAGCTGCCAACCGTACCCATCATAGCCACAGGGGGGCCTAGTGAGGACACCATAATGGCTACCATCGAGGCGGGAGCCAATGCCATAACGTATACTCCTCCTACGCCTGCAGAGCTTTTTAAGGTTCTCATGGACAAGTATAGACAAGAGCTGGCTTAAAAAGGCGGGCAGCGAATTTAAATACAATAAAGCCTATCAGCAAGGTTTATGCTGATAGGCTTTGTTAGTATAGGACATTTTTTAATTCTGCAGCCTTTTCAACATGTCATAAAAACCCGGGAACGATATATTCACGCATTCCCAGCCGTTGATGACAGTTTCGCCGCTGGCGATGAGCCCGGCGATGGCAGCCATCATGGCCAGCCTGTGATCGCCAAAGCTGTCCACCCAGTTTCCTTTAAGGGGCGTTGGTCCGTATATGACCATGCCGTCGTCGGTAGCCTCAATGCTGGCGCCCAGGCGGGATAGGATATCCACCACGGTGGCTATGCGGTTTGATTCCTTTACTTTAAGCTCCTGTGCGTCTTTTATGATGGTGGTACCCTCGGCCTGGGTGGCGGCCAGGGCAATTACGGGTATCTCATCGATTAGGCGGGGGATGAGCTGGCCTCCTATTACGGTGCCCTTCAAGTGGGATGCATTGACGATGATGTCCCCTCTCTTTTCTCCTCCCGACGTTGATACGTTTTCTATAGCGAGGCTGCCGCACATCTGTTTGTAGACTTCCAGGATCCCGGTACGGGTAGGATTCAGGCCCACACCCTTTAATATTATGCTGGAATTGGGGACTAAAAGCCCGGCTGTGATAAAGAAGGCGGCCGATGATATATCCCCGGGTACATCCACATGCTGACCGTACAGCTGGCTAACAGGGTAGACGGTTATCTCGTTGCCGTTTATGTCCAGCCTGCCCCCGAAGGCCTGCAGCATTAACTCGGTGTGGTTTCGGGATGGTGCCGGTTCATATATGCGGCTGGGGGAATCGGCATACAGCGTGGCCAGCATTAGGCACGATTTTACCTGGGCACTGGCCACCGGCATGAAGTAGTCTATGCCTTTAAGGGCGCCGCCCTTGATTGACAGAGGAAGGTATTTGTCCTGTACTCCCGATATATGAGCCCCCATTTTGCGCAAAGGAGTGATCACCCTGTCCATAGGGCGCCGGCGTAGCGATTCATCGCCTGTTATAGTGCTGCTGAAGCTTTGCCCCGAAAGAAGGCCGGCAAGCAGCCTGGCAGTGGTTCCCGAGTTACCGGCATCTATTGCTATTTTGGGAGGTGTAAGGCCCCGTAGCCCCCGGCCTTTTACTATGACGGTATCCGGATCGGTTATTTGTATGGGCACGCCCATGTGCCGGAATGCGCGAATGGTGCTCATGCAGTCGTCGCTCATAAGGAAGTTGGTGATGTAGGTGTCGCCCTGGGCTATGGAGCCCAGCATTACGGCCCGGTGGGAGATGGATTTGTCGCCCGGCACATGGATTTCTCCGACAAGCCGCCTGGCAGGCGTTATGGCCATTTTCATATGTCGTCGGCGCAAGATAAAGCTAAGCTGCGCCGTTGCCTCCTTTCCCGGATAAATTGCCCTATTGTGCTGGCTAAAGCATAACCTGCGGCGAAGCTCGGTTATA
>NZ_VSCO01000186.1:0-3006 GCF_047459465.1 Caldicoprobacter sp.
TCCTTATAGATCTGGGCTTCAAGCAGGTCCGCGTAAGATATCACGGCAATGTAGCCAGGATAGAGGTAAATGAGGACCAATTTGATAAATTCCTGGAGAAAAAGACAAGAGAAACCATATACTCAAGGTTCAGGGAAATAGGCTTTCTATACGTCGCCCTTGACCTTAAAGGATACAGGACGGGTAGCATGAACGAAGGTTTCTTTAGAAAGGGTGAGGCCAATGCATAAAGCCATTCATACCCATAGGGCTCCCGCTGCTATAGGTCCCTATTCCCAAGCCATAGACACGGGAAATCTTATTTATACCTCTGGTCAGATCCCGATAGATCCTTCAACCGGCCAGGTAGTAAGCGGTGGAATCCAAGAACAAACGGCTCAGGTGCTGGAAAATCTCAAGAGCGTGCTGGAAGCAGCGGGAAGCGGAATGGAAAAGGTGATAAAAACCACCGTATTCATTAAAGACCTTAGCGACTTCCCGGCAATGAATGAGGTATATGCAAAATATTTTCATGAGCCCTATCCTGCAAGGTCGTGTGTTGAAGTAAACAGGTTGCCCAAGGACGTACTGATAGAGATCGAAGCCGTGGCGCTAAAGTAAAAAGGAGCGATGATGTTTCATGAGGGTATCCCGGCAAGTAAAGCCGGAAACCAAAGTGGTCCACGCGCTACTTTTAAGCATCCGGGCCTCAATCAAACGACGGGATACAATTACTCCAGGATTCAAAACCCCATAAATAGTTAAAGTTGCCAAGGAACATGATACCATCATCGATAACACCTTTGTGTCACCCTATCCGCAAAGGCACATAGAGCTCGGCTTCGACATTGTGATCCATAGCGCCACAAAGTTCATCGGTGGGCACAGCGACATCATTGGAGGCCCGGCAGTGGTCAACAAGGCGTGGAACTGGCACAGAGGATATATTCGGTACAAAATGGCGTCGGTGCCATTTTTGGTTTATAGCGGCATTCTTTACTTGCCAAATACATTTATATATCCCTGGATGAGCACCACTATGATAATAGCAGGCAATACCCAGGATAAGTACCCTTTCAGCCAGCGAGGCATTTTCAGCCCCTTACCTGTGTTGGCTTCCTCTATGTAATTTTCAAACCCCCATCCATAACGGCTGACGCAGAAAAGCACGTAGCCCAACGAGCCCAAAGGAAGTAGATTGTAGCTGAGTATAAAATCCTCAAGGTCCAGTATACCGGTATTCTTCCCAAGAGGCTGAATCCAGCTGAGGACATTGAAGCCCAAGATACAAGGCATAGAAAGCACAATGATTAAAATCATATTGAGTAAAGATGCCTTTTTTCGGCTCCAACCCCAGAGGTCAGCTCCACAGGAAATGATGTTCTCAAACACGGCAATAACCGTGGAATATGCAGCAAATGTCATAAAGATGAAAAACAACGAACCCCAGATTCTCCCGCCGGCCATTGAATTAAAAATATTGGGCAGAGTTACGAATACAAGGCCCGGCCCTTGACCGGGATCAACATTAAAAGCAAAGCATGCAGGAAAAATAATGAGCCCTGCAATCAACGAAACTATAGTATCCAATGTGGCAATATGGACCGACTCGCCGAGGAGGCTGCGCTCTTTATCAATGTAACTTCCAAATATGGCCAGAGAACCAATCCCTATGCTCAAGGTAAAAAACGCCTGGCTCATGGCAGCATATACTACTTCCCAAAGGCCATATTCTTTTACGCGATTGAAATCGGGCAAAAGATAAAACCTTAAACCTTCACCCGCATTGGGAAGGGTCATGGATTTGGCTGCAAGTATTACAATGATGGCCAGCAGCAACACCATCATAACCTTGGTAACCTTTTCGACTCCTTCCTGCAAACCAAGTGAACATATTCCAAAACAAACCACGGTGGTTATAACCATCCATATTGTCATCTCTGCCGGATTTGCTATGAAATCAGTAAACACCTGAGCAATCTGCTGAGTATCAATTCCCTCAAATTGGCCTACCATAAACTTGTAAAAGTAAGCCAGCATCCAACCTGCAACGGTGGTATAAAACATCATGAGTATGTAATTTCCTGCCATACCGGCATAGCCCAGCCAATGCCATTTTTGACCCTTCCTTTGCAATACGTCAAATGAGGTGGCGATGCTTTTTTGACTAGCGCGCCCTACCGCAAGCTCCATGGTGATGATGGGCAAACCCAGCAAAAAGATGAATATTAGGTACACCAGAACAAATATTCCCCCGCCATATTGTCCTGTGACGTAAGGGAATCGCCAAACATCGCCCAATCCAATGGCACTCCCGGCAGAGATCAAGATAAAACCCAAACGTGAAGCAAATCTCTCTCTCTTCTCCATATCTCAATCTCCTCACAATTATAAAATCTACGGCAAATACGAAAAATGAACGGTTTACCCTTGAGGTCCGTTCATTTTTCGTACATGATATGTATATGATTATATTACATTTTCCGGCCAATATCAACAATAGATATGCCTTAGTTACCAACGGCTAATACGAGCACGGGCAAGCCGCATACCGATAGTGGCAAGACTCTTACCCAAAACTTCAGCAATTTCCTTTATGGAATATCCTTCATTTTCAAATATGCAAAGGCGGTTTTGGCCACCGTTTTGGAGTATTTCTCCACAGCTAACCGGATAAACTCGTTCAGCTGCAGCGGTTAGTTCATCTGTACTCCCTCTTTCACAAATATATACGAATGGAAATGGCGCAATTTTTCGTGGAATTAAAAATATGACAAGTAGCAAGGATTGCTTATGATATGCTGCGGCCGTCCAATATAGCGGTATCGTATTTTATTGGCTTGCATTAAAAAATCCCCTCTTTTAAAGACTAAGAGAGATACAGGAATACTTTGTTCTTTAAGTCTCCTATTGGTCAGAGGTTATATAAAAGCAGGATATCGATAGATTAGTCGTTAATCAAGAAACTATCCATGTGTCACCGCCGGTGTATAATTGACCCAGGAGCAACGAAAAGGAATTGACCCA
>NZ_VSCO01000187.1:0-3005 GCF_047459465.1 Caldicoprobacter sp.
TGAAGTCTATCTTCCCCGATACCAAAGCCGGCAGTAAAGCGTCAAACTCCATGTCCTCAACTACCAGCTCCACGCCCAGCTTATCGGCGATCCTCTTGGCAATCTCGGCATCAATGCCGATGACCTGGTCTCCCTCTCTCATCTCAAATGGCGCAAAAGCCGCATTGGTACCCCATATGATCTTGTTGTTTCCCTTTATGCGCTCCATGGTATCGATCTTGTTACCGCAACCTATGAATAAAAACACCATTGCAAGGGTAAGAATAAATACGAGCACGCGCTTCATTAACCATCTCCTCCAATCTTTTTCCCATAAAATATAAACCACTTTGTTAATTATAAACGAATATTTACAAAAAATCAATGCATATTTATAAAACAAAAATGCTCCAATTTCTGACATATAATGTCACGTGGTCTTGATATACCTTTGCATTATTGTGGATATGTGAATAAAATGCCTGTGGATAATGTGGATAACCCTGTGTATAACTACGTTTTTGGCACTTTTTTGTGTGGATAAAAGCTGAATATCCATTTATTTACATGCATACGGAGCGCAATTTTCGACAAACGGAGGGCAAATAAAAAAGCTCTGGATTGGTCCAGAGCTCTTGTTGACCAGCTAAACTTTATCTGTGATTTCTATAGCACTCACTGCAATAAACAGGTCTGTCTTCCCTTGGAACGAATGGAACCTTCGTAGGCGCACCGCAATCGGCACACACTGCATCATACAGCTCCCTCTTGCCATTCACTCCGTTTCTCCTGCTGGCCTTTCTGGCATCGCGGCAGGCTTTGCAGCGAACAGGCTCATTCTGAAATCCCTTTTCAGCGTAAAACTTCTGTTCTCCTGCGGTGAAAACGAACTCCTTACCGCAATCTTTGCACACCAGTACTTTGTCCTGATACATGGAAATAATCCCTCGCTTTGATAATATTTTTTGTGCTCGCCATCTGAATCCCTGCCTTCTACCCTTCTCCACCAACGCTGCTATCCCTTAGCTATGATCAAAGCAGGGGGTAGAGGGATCAGTGACCCAGGCTCCTTTGTGCACCGTTATGAATTTCCGTAGGGATTATTTCCACCGGAAAACCAATGGACCACGCAAAACAACAAAGCGCCTTCTCACCGCCAGGCTCTACAGCCTGCCATGTCATAGCCTGCACATATCCATCGGCATCGCTTCACACCGCAAGAGACAGCCTTTGGATAACTGCAGCTGTCACGGATTCGGGCCGAATTCAAGGACCAAATATTGAGCATTTACGTACATTATATACCCTTCCATCAAAAAAAGCAACTACAAATTTTTATTTTTCTTCCAGTTTACCAGGTCGATAATCCCTGCTCTGGACAACACCCTTAGCAAAATGGTTATTACCACAGAATACAGAGGAATGTTAAGAAGCTGCCTGCTTGCGGCCTTTGTCATGGTCAGCCACAGAGGATGCCCAAACAGTATATTCCTGAAATAGGGCACCATTATGACCGAGGTTATGGTTTGCCCCAGCAATATGGACGCCAGCACCTTCCACAATGAGGGCCTCTCAAAATCAACTTTTAGCAGCCTGACCATGATGCCGGGTATGATGCCGGTCAAGGCCGAGGTCAATGTAAAATGCGGCATAAACGTCCCGCTGGGACGAACTATAAAGCTGAGCACGTCGCCTATGGCGCCTATGATACCTCCTGCGACGGGGCCCAGCACTATACCGCCAAAAATGATGGGAAAGCCGCCAAAGCTTATGACGCCGGGGATGGCAAGAAAGCTGGTCAAAACTATGTTCAGGGCTATCAGCAAGCCTGATAGAACGATGACCCTCATGCTGAGACCAGTATACTTGCTCATATAAAACCTCCTTTGCATCTCCTTTGGCTACTACGCATTAAATCCCTGTTGAATCATAATACCATTATATAATTCAAAAATTCTATATTCATAGGATACACGAACTTCACTATGGTAAAACAAAAAGCGGCGCACTTTACACGCCGCCTGCAATGTGAAATGGCCTCCTGCTCGAAAATTATAAAAATTGCCATCCCAAACGTAAAACCTCTGCGCATCGCTTAAAGGCGGTGCATCACCAGTCGCTACAAGAAAGGCTACTTCCTTTGATCGATAAATACGCCCCCTGCCTGAGGAACCGACTGTTTGTAGGCGCTGTAGCCCTTCTTTCCCTTACTTATACTGGTTATCCTAGCCTTGACATCCTGTATAACTTCCTGGACCCTGTTTTGATTTTGAACTTCAAGGTTATAAATGGCCTCCACCATATCCTTTATCTGGCTGACACTGGCACGAAGTTTGATATACAGATCATACCCTTCAGGGTTATAACGCTCGAAATCAGCACGGTTTACTTCATCCTTTATCCCCTCAAAGATACCACTAAACTTCTCATCCAGAGCCTTTATGGCATCGATATGCTCCTGCTTATCATCAATATATTCCAGCAGCTTATCCACCTGGTCGGCCGACAAAACCTCCGACTGCTTACGGGTAAGCTCAAAGATCTGCTCCATACGGCGTTTTTTGGCCTCAGCAAGCTCAAGGAGCCTCTTTAATCCCTCATTTACCTTTTGATTAATTTCCCTCTTTTCATTCTCCACCATACTCAAACTTATCGCTACTCCTTCTTGTATATCTGCTTTCGCGTAATCTTTACAGCCTCGGCCCAAGTATCGCGAAGCTCGGTCATAAACGTTAGCACCTCTTCCAATATGGCCGTATCTTTTTTAATGTTGGCCTCCACAAGGCGCCTGTGCAGGTAATCATAAAGGGCCAACAAATTGTGGGATATCTCATACTTCATATCCAGTGTGGACATAAACTCTACAATGATATCCTGCGCCCTTATTATAGCGTTGTGTGCTCCCATCAGGTCCTTGCCGTTTATGCATTCTATGGCCTGTTTGATGAACCGTATGCAGCCGTTGTAAAGCATGACAACCAGTTCTCCCGGGCTAGCCGTCATGACGCTCTGCTGCTGATACTGCT
>NZ_VSCO01000040.1:0-13997 GCF_047459465.1 Caldicoprobacter sp.
CATATTTGATGCTTGCTGAATGATTGACAATAAATAAGCATAATGTTAAACTCTTAGGGTAAGCGCTTTCCTGTAGGGGAGTAGGCTTAAATAAGGAATTTTTGTGAGGTTTATTCCCCGGTATTTATGATATTCCTTTAACAAACGTCACAAGGTTTGGAATAAAGCCAGGGAATTAAAATTAATCCAGCTTTAGTCAGTAAAAAGATAAGGAGGAATGGTTATGGAAAAGCTTTGCAACAATCTATTGAAAGGAAACTTTAACTTCCCGGATGATGTTGAAGTTCCTAAGTATCCTGCCAATCTTCCTGAGAGGGTCATTCAATTTGGAGAGGGGAATTTCCTCAGGGCCTTTGTAGACTGGATGATCCATCAAATGAACAAGAAGGGTTTGTTTAATGGACGAGTGGTGCTTGTACAGCCCATTCCTGAAGGGTTTACCGAAAAGATAAACGAACAGGATGGGCTTTACACGGTGATTTTAAGGGGTCTAAGGAATGGCAAACCCACGGAAGAAAAGGAGATAATAAGCTCGGTGAGCCGAGCGATAAATCCCTACAAGGATTGGGATGAATTTATGAAATGCGCTGAGGATCCACAGATAGAGTTCGTCATATCCAATACCACCGAAGCGGGTATAGCCTACGACAAGGAAGACCGCCTGGATATGAAACCGCCCCGTTCTTTCCCCGGTAAGCTTACGGCATACCTCTATCACCGATTCCGGCATTTTAATGGCGATCCTGAAAGAGGAATGGTGATAATGCCCTGCGAGCTTATAGACAGGAATGGCGATAACCTGAAAAGAATAGTATTGCAGCTTGCCGATGATTGGGGTTTACCCGAGGAATTCAAAGAATGGGTGAAAGAACACAATATTTTCCTCAACACGCTGGTGGACCGAGTGGTAACGGGCTATCCCAAAGATGAAATAGAGGCAATAGAGGAAAAGCTGGGATATGAAGACCAACTTTTGGATACAGGTGAACTTTTCCATCTCTGGGTGATAGAGGGGCCAAAAGAATTATCGGAGAGATTGCCCTTTACAAAAGCCGGCCTTAACGTCATATGGACCGATGATATGACGCCGTACAGGACTCGTAAGGTGAGGATATTAAATGGTGCTCATACTTCATCGGTACCGGCAGCCTTCCTTTACGGCCTTGAGACGGTGGGCGAGATGATGGATCATGAAGTGATGGGCGAGTATGTAAGGAGCATCATATACGATGAAATAATTCCTTCCATCGACCTTGACAGGGACATGCTGGTAGAATTTGCCGATGCTGTCATAGAGAGGTTTAAAAATCCCTTTATCAAGCATTATCTCATAAGCATCCTGCTCAATTCGACCTCCAAGTTTAAAGCCAGGGTGCTTCCGTCCATCAAGGAATATTATGATAAATACGGCAAATTGCCAGAAAAGCTCACCTTTTCCATGGCAGCCCTTATATCGGTTTATAAGGACGGTAAGGTGGAAGGAAGTGCTATGAGGGCCTATAGGGAAAAAGGAGAGTTTATCATGAAGGATGACCTTCCTGTCCTGGAATTTTACCAAAATGTTTGGAAGGCATTTGATGGAAGCCGCAACTCGGCACTCCAGGTGGCCAGGGATGTACTTGGCAACACCGCACTGTGGGACGAGGATCTAAATGTCATTCCGGGGTTGGCCGAAAAGGTGGGCCAATATCTATACGACATAGCAACATGTGGGATCAAGGATGTGGTAGACCGGCTGGTGAAGGGGGAAGGTCGATAAATGAAGCTATTGGTTATAAACTCCAATGATAACGTGGCGGTGGCTTTGGAGCCAATTAGCAAGGGGGAAGCCTTTAAAATAGGGGCTTCCTCCATTGTTGCCCTTGAGGATATAGAAAAAGGTCATAAGATAGCCCTTGAGGATATCCCAAGGGGTGCTAATGTGATAAAGTACGGGTTTCCCATAGGCCATGCCACTGAAGACATAAAAGCGGGGCAATGGGTGCATTCACATAATTTGAAGACCAATCTCGGAGAGATTTTGGAATACCAGTACCACCCTCAAAAAGATGAATTTAAATACCAGGAAACTCATAAGACATTTATGGGTTACCGCAGGCATGATGGCAGGGTAGGGGTAAGGAACGAGATTTGGATAATTCCCACGGTGAGCTGCGTCAACAGGAATGCCGAATTGATAGCCTTGAAGGCCAGGGAGATGTACGCCAATGCGGAGGGTATAGACGGCATATACGATTTTAAACATCCCTATGGCTGTTCTCAACTGGGGGAGGACCATATTAATACCCAAAAAATTCTGGCCAATCTGGTTAACCACCCAAATGCCGCGGGAGTGTTGGTGCTGGGTCTGGGATGCGAAAACAACAATATAGAGGAATTTAAGAAGGTGCTGGGTAAATGGGAGCCCGGCAGGGTAAAATTTCTTGTGGCGCAAGAGGTGGAGGATGAGATTGAGGAAGGTCTAAAGCTCATTGGTGACCTTGTAGAGTATGCCTCGCAGTTCAAGAGGGAAGAATGCCCCCTTTCGGATTTAGTGATTGGCCTAAAATGCGGGGGTTCGGATGGCTTTTCGGGAATCACCGCCAATCCCCTGGTTGGCTCTTTTTCGGACAAGCTCATAGCCTATGGTGGAAGCGCTGTGCTTACAGAGGTGCCCGAAATGTTTGGCGCTGAAACCATACTGATGAACCGGGCTAAAGATAAGGAAGTGTTTGAAAAGATCGTAAAGCTCATAAATGATTTTAAAGAATACTTTATGAGTTACGGACAACCCATATACGAAAACCCCTCTCCCGGAAATAAAAAGGGAGGTATAACTACCCTTGAGGAAAAGTCCCTGGGATGTACCCAGAAGGGCGGCACAAGCCCGGTGGTGGATGTACTGGATTACGGCGGTGTGGTAAGGGAAAAAGGACTCAATCTGCTCTACGGGCCGGGCAATGACATGGTGGCATCAACAGCCCTTGCTTCAGCAGGATGCCAGATCATTTTGTTTACCACGGGTCGGGGAACGCCGCTTGGAACGGCGGTACCTACTATAAAGATTGCCACCAACAGCGAGATATTTAACAAGAAACCCCACTGGATGGACTTTGATGCGGGAAGGCTTCTTGCAGGATACACCATGGAGCAGCTTACCCAGGAACTTTTAGATTTTGTGGTCAGGGTGGCATCGGGAATGCCGACAAAGTCCGAAAAGATGGGATTTAGAGAAATAGCAATTTTCAAAGATGGCGTGACGTTGTGAACAATACGAGAAAGCCCTCATCCTGCTATTCTGCTATCTAAGAGGATGAGGGCTTTCTCGTTTAAGGAGTTTAAAACTTTTTTCATGTAGGTTGTCTGTAGTTCAACTATAAAAAGCTCAAAAAACGTGGTAGAATAGCCAAAAATGCAGTCGCTTAAAGGTGATACAAGCGGGGTTGTGGTTTTGCCATGTTATTGTCAAGTTATGGCGGCATATGCCGTCTTCGGTTTGCGGTGTTCATTTGAGTATAGTATAATAGAAATGTGGTGACCTGTGCCACTTTGTTTTATGCGAATGATGTGGCGTGATGTATTCAACTAGGAAATAAGGATATTAATATTAGAGGAGATTATATGAACAAGAGAAAGTACGCAATTCTTTTTTATATTGCGGTAAATATCATAATCATTGCTGTTATAGGGCTTTTGGACCCCAACCTTAAGGATATAGGCCACGCCTTTAATGCTCTCAAGCCGTACTGGCTGGCAGGAGCGGCAGGATGCATGTTGATGTTCTGGGTTATGGATTCTCTGATACTCAGATATTTGCTGGCTGCCATTTTCAAGCCCTGGCATTTTAAGGGCTGTATGGAGGTGGCTCTAATAGGTCAATATTACAATGCAGTTACGCCATTTGCCAGCGGTGGACAACCTGCGCAGGTGTATTACATGTCCCGCTTTGGTATTCCGGCCGGCTATTCCACCTCGGTGCTCATAATTAAGTACCTGATTTACCAGGTGGTTTTGTCCATTTTTTGTGCAATAGCCTTTATATGCAAAGCTGATTTGATATTTTCATATCCCCCTGTGGTGGTTTGGATATCCTTAATCGGGTTTGTGATCAATGCAGGAGCTGTATTTCTCATATATTTTCTTTCGCTAAATCGCGGATTTATAAAAAAGGCAGTATTGGCGGTATTGAAATTTTTTCACCGCGTGCGCATAGTTAAGGATTTGGAAAAGTGGAAGGCACGAATGGAAGAGGCTGTGGAAGATTTTCATGGGAGCCTGTGCATCTTCCGTGGGAACTACAAGGCCATGGCGGTGGCAGCTGCTTTGACTGCCGTACAGCTCATCTTTTATTTTAGCGTTATCTTTTTTATCTATAGGGCATTTGGCTTGAAGGACAGCGCCTGGGTGGATATGGTATTTGTTCAATCTTTTTTGTATCTGGCGGTGTCCTATTTCCCTGCTCCGGGTGCCATGGGTGCTTCCGAAGGAGGATTTTATCTGTTCTTTCACCGGTTTTTTCCCGGGCATCTGATATTTGTCACCATGATACTGTGGAGATTTATCACCTATTATTTGAACATCATAGTGGGGGCCTTGGTGGTTCTGGCCAGGGGCATCAAGGATTTATCGACGACCTGATTGTCACTGGGGCAATACGATGGAATATCCCATATGGGCCTTACAATGAACATTTTTAAACAGCTCGGTGCATGATTTTAAGGGTCAAGAGCAGAGATATAACATAAAAAATGGAGGAGCTAAACATGAAGGTGCTTTTGGTTGCAATCAATTCCAAATTTATTCACAGCAACCTGGCTCTGAGGTATTTGAAAGCCTATTGCGGCAAGGAGCACTCGATAGACCTTATGGAGTTTTCCATAAATGATAATATAGAGAGGATGATTAGGGAGATCTATCTTGCAAGGCCTGATGTGGTGGCCTTTTCGTGTTATATCTGGAATATCCGGCAAGTTTTAATGGTAGCTGATACCTTGAAAAGGATTATGGATAGCTGCGCAATAGTCCTCGGCGGCCCCGAGGTGTCCTTTGATGCCGGGGACATCATGAGGGATAACCTTGCGGTCGACTATATTGTCGTAGGAGAGGGAGAGGAGACCTTCCGTGAGCTGCTGCAGATCCTCGAGGATAATGGGGATCTGGCACAGGTAAAGGGCTTGGTATACCGCCATGGTAGGGAAATAGTTGTTAATCCAGCCCGCCCCTTGATACGGGATTTAGACCTGATTCCCTTTCCGTATCAGGATGGCTTTGCGGGGCTTGAAAATAAGATCGTCTATTACGAAACTTCGAGAGGTTGCCCTTTTAATTGTCAGTACTGCCTTTCTTCAACCATTCCAGGAGTGAGGTATTTTTCGCTTGAACGGGTGGAAAAGGAGCTGGAGCTGTTTGTAAAGGCGGGGATACCCCAGGTAAAGCTGGTGGATAGGACCTTTAACTGCAATCCAGCAAGGGCCAAGCGCATATTCAAGACCCTCATCTCCCTTGGAGGGCAGACCAACTTCCATTTTGAGATGGCAGGGGATTTGATAGACGAGGAGATGCTGGACATATTGAAACAGGCACCCCCTGGCCTTTTTGAATTTGAAATAGGGGTACAGTCCACAAATCCAAATACGATACATGAAATTCAAAGGAAGATGGATTTTGATGCTCTAGCCAGGACGGTTGAACGGCTGCGCCGTGGAGAGAACATACACCTCCATCTGGATTTGATAGCCGGGTTGCCCGAGGAGGATTATGCCTCGTTTAAGCGCTCATTCAATGACGTATATTTTTTGCGGCCTAATATGTTGCAGCTGGGATTTTTGAAATTGCTCAAGGGTTCAGGCCTCAGGCTGAGAGCTGCACAATATGGATACGAATATACCCAGTATCCGCCCTACAAGGTGCTCAAGAATAACTATATGGCTTACGATGAAATCGCAAAACTTGAAATGATAGAGGATTTGGTGGAGAAGTATTACAACTCAGGCCGCTTTAAATATACTCTCGATTATCTGATAGGTTGCCATCATAATAATCCCTTTGAGTTCTTTGAAGGGTTTATGGAATTTTGGAAGGCGAGAGGCTATGAGGGATTTTCATACAGCCCAATACGCCTCTATGAGATTTTGCTGGAATATGGCCTCACGATGGATAATGCCGATCACCGGCTGCTTAAAAACATCATGCGGTTTGACTGGGTAAGCTATGAAAAGCCCAGCAGGTATCCTGAAGGATTGGAGCCGCCCCAGATGCCGGGATTGGGCAAGGCTGTCGATTCTTTTTTCAAAAACCGAGAAAATATTCTAAAATTTATGCCATATCTTGAAGGGTATACCCCCAGGCAGATATCCCGTATGGCTCATATAGAGGCCTTCGAATACGATGTTGTGGAAGGCGCAAAAAGCGGCTTTTATCCTCATTCCATCACTTATGTGCTGTTTGATTATAACGTGGAGAATAAAATATTTCGCAGAAGCAATTTTTATAAAGTCTCATTGTGAATCATGTCGATAACAATTTTTCAATTTTTACAATTAGGCACTTGACAAATACGTGTATAACTGTATACAATTATACACAAATATTTTTGAGGCGGCCTAAAAATGTTCCCATCCGTGGATGTAGCTCTGCAGTAAAAGCTTTATTTTAAATGTCAGGTTTGTGGAGTAGGATAAAAGCATGATAGGCTGATGGGAGACCATGCAATTTTGGTTTGGGAGGAGGAGATGTGAGCGTGCTAGAATTCAGCAAGAGGTCCAATACGCTGGAACAGTCGGCATACAAATATTCTCTTCAGGACGTGGAGGAGCCAAATCTTTATAGGTATCTGTTTCCCTATGACAGCATACCCAGGATACCGTTTAATCATCGCCTTGTCCCCATGCATATGCCTGACGAAATATGGATTACCGACACTACCTTCAGGGATGGACAGCAGGCGCGGGCGCCATTTACGGTAAAACAGATTGTGGACCTGTTCGATCTGCTTCACAGGCTTTCGGGACCCAATGGTATCATCCGGCAAAGCGAATTTTTCCTCTACACCGATAGGGATAAGGAAGCGGTGCGCAAGTGTATGGAGCGAGGATACCAGTATCCCGAGGTTACCAGCTGGATACGGGCTTCACAAAAGGATTTCGAATTGGTAAAGGAGATGGGGGTAAAAGAGACGGGCATTTTGGTGAGCTGCTCGGATTACCACATCTTTAAAAAATTGAAAATGACGCGCAGGCAAGCCATGGATATGTATCTGTCGGTGGTAAAGATGGCTTTGGAGTATGGCATTAGACCGCGTTGCCACTTTGAGGATATTACCCGTGCTGACTTTTATGGGTTTGTAGTGCCCTTTGCTATTGAGCTTAAGAAGCTGATGGATGAGTCCGGGATACCCATAAAGATACGCGCATGTGACACCTTGGGGTATGGCGTCTCTTACCCGGGGGTTGCCTTGCCTAGGAGCGTTCCGGGCATAATTTACGGATTGAGGCATTTTGCCGGTTTCCCCAGCGAGCTCATAGAATGGCATGGGCATAATGACTTCTATAAGGCGGTTACCAACTCAGCCACTGCGTGGCTATACGGCGCATCGGCGGTCAACTGTACCATGCTGGGCATAGGCGAGCGTACAGGAAACTGCCCTCTTGAGGCCATGGTCATAGAATATGTCGCATTACGAGGCGATACCAATGGCATGGACTTATCGGTTATAACCGAGATCGCCGAATATTTTGAAAAGGAAATAGGCTATGAGATACCGCCGAATACTCCGTTTGTGGGCAGGAATTTCAACGTGACTCAGGCCGGAATTCATGCCGATGGCCTATTGAAGGATGAGGAGATATACAACATATTTGATACTGGAAAAATACTTAAGAGGCCGCCCAGGGTGGCTGTGGGGCAGCATTCGGGGCTGGCCGGAATTGCCCATTGGATCAATTCTTACTTTGGTCTGCAAGGCGAAAACGCTATAGATAAAAAGGATCCGATGGTGGTCAAGTTAAAGGAACTTGTGGATGATGAATACGCTAAAGGGCGTACCACTGTTATGTCTGATGAGGAATTGGAGAGCATGCTGAGGCAAATTGCCCCCGAGTTCGTTGAGAAGTTTAAGAAGGAATAAGAAAGGGATTTTCATGATCCCTTTCTTGTTTTTTGGTTTGTTGTAAAATTAAATACAATACCCAAATAATGGTAATCCCCCAATAATAGTAGAACCCTCGTGAAAATCCTGTATGATATAATCTTGGTATGCGATATGCTTATATTGCCGATGGAAGCTTGCTATCGGGTTATGAAAATATCAAGGTGTTTTCTATGCAGCTTTGGGCCGATTCGACGGGGAAAATTTTAAGGCCTTATTATAAATTTATTGAAGGGGTTATACAGACCAATAGAACTATGTATGAGGTGGCCGATGGTAGGCGGACAAATTGCCATCAGCCGCCTGAGCAAGTAAAAAGAGTGGGATTTTGAGCTAAGGATTGTGCCGTTTTCAAAGTTGGTCGTATACCGCATGGATGTAGGAAGGATTCAAGACGATGATGGAGGCGGTAAAACGCTGAAAACCATGGGATGAAAGATAGGGAAATCGAAGAATTAGAGAAGGGGAAGGGTGAAGAGAACTGGCGCATTTGTTGCAAGAGTACATGCTGGTTGTATTTAATCGGCTAACGGCTGCCTGTAAAGAGGAATGTACATAAGACGGCCCTCTTGTCTGGTGCTTTCCATAAGCGAAATCTTGCGCACCTCGATTATCTGATATGGGTCTGCTGCAATGGCGCTGGCCACTTTCGAGAATGGTACTGCCAGGCGTACCTCTCGGCCCAGGGTAATATGGGGCGAATATCCTCTTGTGTCTTTAGCAATGCCTATGTCGCTCAGCGATGTTTCCAGCTGGTTAAACAGCAGATTGAGCGCGTCCAGCTCCCCACACACTCCCATCCATATGATCATCTTATTTCCCCGGGGGAAATTCCCAAGGCTGTGTAGGCCAAGTTTAAAAGGCTTTATGCCTTGAACCGCTTGGGCCATGGCTGCAGTGATGTTACCCAAAAAAGACGGCTCTACTTCTCCTATGAATTTGAGCGTCAGGTGGAAGTTTTCTGGCCTTGAAAAATTTCCGTCGGTGCTGTAGCTCATTATCTGTTTCTGAATTCTATTGAGATAGTCCTTTATGGGCTGTTCAAACTCAATGGCAATAAAAACCCTCATCGCTTTCACCACGTGTTCACGTGTACCCTTTCGGGGTTATATCTGTCGGATGGGCCTTTTTCTTCGTCGGGTACGCCAAGTGCTACGATAGCAAATGGCACTATATGTTCGGGGATGTTGAATATCCTACGGATTGCTTCCTCCCGTTCCTTCCGTGGATGGACGCCCAGCCATACCCCGCCCAGCCCTAGTTGCGCTATGGCTAGCAGCATGTTCTGCGTGGCAGCTGCACAGTCCTGTACCCAGTATCCCTCGTACCTTTGCGAGGATGTATCTCCTGCTACGATGATGCATTTGGGCGCTGTGTTGAGCATTGAAGAATAGGGATGGTACTTGGTGATCTCCTTCATCTTTTGGCGATCGTCTACTACTATGAAATGCCAGGGCTGCTGATTGCCAGCCGATGGAGCTGACATGGCTGCTCTCAGAATGATGTCTATGTCTTCCTGGCTTACATCCATGTCCTTGTATTTGCGGATGCTCCTTCTTTTAAAGAAGAAGTTTAGTATCTGCTGTTTGTCCATAGAGCATTCCTCCTCGTCATTTCGGTTGTAAATGAGCGCTCAAGGATTATTATACCAAAATAATCCGCAAACTACCACCTTCTTTAATAATGATGCTTGTTTTTTGGTAAATAGAATCGTTAGTTGTTGCGTATTTGTATGATAATGCGTAATTGAAGATTAATTAAATCATCAGACGCACGTTGATGAAAAGCAAGAAATGGATATAAATGTTTACAAGCTTAATGATGACATGAAGTGGGAAATTATTAATAGTGTAGGAATTTCAATAAGCGAAGAAAGAAAACCCATATTGTGGGATTGAATTGGTATAGCGTTCGAGTAGTAATATAGCGCAATTTTTTATTAAGAAGAATTATCAATAAATTTCAAGATGCATACAAAAGAAAGGACATACTGTACATGTATAGTATGTCCTTTCCTTGTTTTTCAATATTTTTTAAAATCAGGTCTTGATAACGTGTAATACCGTTTTTGTTAATTACCCTTTTATCTACCAACGAACATCTGCACGAATATATAACCGTATCTTGGGCTCTTTTGAACGCCTATGCCTATATGGGTAAAGCTGGGGTTTAAGATGTTCCTCCTGTGCCCTTCTGAGTTCATAAGGCCGTTATGCGCTCCTTCTACCGAGGAGTAACCCGCCAGGTTTTCGCCGGCAGTCCTGTACTGAATGCCAAACTTGCGCATCATTTCAAATGGGCTGCCGTAAGTTGGCGATGTGTGGCTGAAGTAGTTGTTATCCACCATATCCTTGGCTTTGATGTTGGCCACCCTGGCCAGGTCAGCATCCCATGCAAGGGGCTTGAGGCCTGCTTTCGTTCGTTCGGCATTGACCAGCTCCAACATCCTTGACTGTTCATAGCTCAGTTGGTTTGAAGGCTGTTGCGGCGCAGGTTGCTGCGGTTTGGGCTGCTGAGTTTCGGGTTGCTGGGGTTTAGGCTGCTGTGTCTCAGGTTGCTGGGGTTTAGGTTGCTGTGTCTCAGGCTGCTGGGGTTTGGACTGCTGCGTTTCAGTCTGATCTACAGGCTTTGTAAACCACTTAAGGATGGAGCCAATTTTTCCGTCATCGGTCTTTATTATATACCAGTTGCCCTTTTGGCCCAACACATTTACTACTTGGTTATTCTTCAAAACATCTATTATATTTGACTGCGAGTTGCTGTTGGCCCTTACATTCAGATTATTTGCTGTGACTGTTACCTTGATAGGACACGAATTCTGTGCCTCTGCCAATACTTCTGCCTGCAATGATGCAGGTCCTGCTGTGAGTAGCAATCCCAACAGGAAAATACTCAATAAAACTGACAAAATTCGTTTCTTCATGACTATGACCTCCAATTTTTAATATATTTTATATATCTGTAATATATCTTAACATATTCGTAACATATTTGTCATTATAAAAATTATGGTAATTTTGTGGCTGAAACTTAGAATTTTCGTTTGCATCGTTGTCCTTTAAATTAATAAATTTATAATTTATAACTTGTGTAAACTACTATTTATATAATAATGCTTAATGGCCTCATCTAAAGGAATGATCATCCTTATTAATAAGACAAGTACATAACAAGTACATAATCCGTAGGGAATATATGTTAAAGAAAAAGGCTAATTGAATTTTGATGGTGGATGTGATAAAGTCTAGATGTCGGGAATATGATAAAGAGTCATCGGTCTGATAAATGCCATATTTTAAGGAGAGATCATTATGGGGCAACCGCGGGTAATGATAATAGATGGAAATAGCCTGATGCACCGTGCATTTTATGCCTTACCTATGTTGACCAATAAAAAGGGCACGCCTACCAATGCCGTGTATGGTTTTACCAACATGCTTTTAAGGCTGATACAGGATTATAAGCCTAACTATCTGGGAGTGGCTTTTGACAAGAAGGGACCTACCTTTCGTCATGAGGTCTATGCTGATTACAAGGCCACAAGGCAAAAAACTCCTGAGGAGCTCATTCCCCAGTTTGACCTTCTTAAGAAGATGCTCCAGCTGATGGGGATAGCCATATACGAAGTTGATGGCTATGAGGCAGATGATATCCTGGGGACTTTTGCGCGCTTGGCCAGGGAAAGGGGATGGGAGGCTTATCTGGTCACCGGCGATAGGGATGCCCTCCAGCTGGTTTCTCCTGAAGTGAGGGTTATCATGACCAGAAAGGGCATATCAGACGTAAAGGTTTTTGATGTTGAAGAAATAGAGAAGGAGTATGGCTTGACCCCTTCCCAAATCATAGATTTAAAAGCTCTGATGGGCGATAGTTCTGACAACATACCCGGTGTTCCAGGCATAGGCGAAAAGACAGCTCTTAAACTGCTGCACCAGTATCATACCGTTGAACAAGTTCTGGATAACGCCGACAAGATAAGCGGTAAGAAGCTTAAGGAGGCGTTAATCAAGTATCGGGAACAGGCCATGCTGAGCAAAAGGTTGGCCACCATTATGCAGGATGCACCTGTGGATATAAAGCTGGAGGATTGCTGCTATGAGATTCCACACTCTAGGGAACTGCTGGAATTCTTGCAAGAGCTGGAGTTTAACAGCATAATTGAGAAGTTGGGCATACGGTCTGAGAGCAGCGTTTCGGTTGAAATGCCTGTTAGAGAAAAAGATATGATCGAGATTAAGACAGTGGAAGAGCTGCGTCAGCAGGTGGCAAATCTCGTGCAAAGTGGCAGGCTGGCCATATTGATGACCGATGACTGCATGACCATTGCCGATAACCCGGATAGGGTGTACAGGATAAAACTGAAACGCGACTTGTTGTCTGAAGGGTTAAGCCTCGAGGATATATTTATAGAGCTGAAACCCATTTTGGAAAGACAAGATCTAAAGAAGGTTGTATATGATGGCAAGAGGTTGATTTTGGAGGCCCACAAATATGGCATTGGTGTGGAAGGCCTTGAATTTGATGTCTTTATAGCGGCTTACTTGTTGGACCCAGCAAAAAATCGCTACGATTTGAGCCAGCTGCTTTATGAGTATGCTGACCTAGACGTCGATGATGCCGACGCGGCTGACCTATACTTGCTGGCGGAGCATATGCGCAACAAGCTCAAGGAGACCGAGATGCTCTATCTCTACGAGGAAATTGAGCATCCGCTTATAAACGTGTTGGCCGATATGGAGATTACGGGCTTTAAAGTGGACAAAGATATGCTGGAGCAGCTGGGAGAGGAGTTTTCTGCCGAGCTATCAAGCCTTACCCGGGAAATATATGCCCTGGCGGGGGAGGAGTTCAACATAAATTCGCCGAGGCAGCTGGGCAGCGTGCTATTTGAAAAGTTGAGGCTACCGGTCATAAAGAAGAGCAAGACGGGGTATTCCACCGACATCGAGGTGCTGGAACAGCTGCGCCCCTACCATGAGGTGGTGGATAAAATCATCGAGTACCGACAGGTGATGAAGCTTAAATCCACATATATAGATGGGCTCTTGAGCGTCATCGACCCTAGGGATGGGAGAATCCATTCCAGCTTTAACCAGACGGTGACAGCCACAGGCAGGATCAGCAGCGCAGAGCCCAACCTGCAGAACATCCCGGTTAAGCTGGAGATGGGGCGTAGGATACGCAAGGTGTTTGTTGCCAGCGGGGAGGACTACGTCCTGGTGGATGCCGATTACTCACAAATTGAGTTGCGGGTACTGGCCCATATGTCGGGAGATCCTACTTTTATCGATGCCTTTAAAAACAACCAAGATATACATCTGCGAACGGCTTCCGAGATATTTGGCGTGCCCATCGAGAAGGTTACTTCCCAGCAGCGGAACAGTGCCAAGGCGGTTAACTTTGGGATCGTGTACGGCATCAGCGATTACGGCCTGGCAAAGACCCTGGGGATAAGCCGCAAACAGGCCAAAGAGTATATAGACAGTTACTTTGCTCGCTATCCAAAGGTAAAGGAGTATATGGAACGGATAGTGGAGATTGCCAAAAAGCAGGGTTACGTAACTACGCTTATGAACCGGCGCAGGTATATACCCGAGCTTAAATCCCGAAACTTCAACATCCGTTCCCAGGGCGAACGGTTGGCCATGAATACGCCCATACAGGGCAGCGCTGCCGATATAATAAAGAAAGCTATGAATGACGTGTATGCTGAACTTAAAAGGCGGAACTTAAAATCGAAGCTCATATTGCAGGTGCACGATGAACTCATTATAGATACCTATAAGCCCGAATTGGAAGAAGTGAAGGATTTGGTAGTGCGGTGCATGGAGAATGCCGTAAAGCTCTCGGTTCCACTGGTAGTCGATGTAGG